>NZ_WAAS01000070.1:0-28073 GCF_008806585.1 Micromonospora sp. AMSO12t | reverse complement strand
CACGGCCCCCGCAACGCCGCCCGCGCCGCCGCGACCGCATCGTCCACACACGCCCGATCCGCCTCGACCACCTCGAACACCGGCTCACCCGTCACCGGGCTGCGCTTGACGAACCGCCGCCCACCCTCGACGAACTCACCGCCCACGAAGTTGCGCAGGGTCGGCGGGTCGGCGCCCGGGTGGCCGTCGCGCAGACTCACCGGCCAGGATGACTCGGCCATCGTCAGGTGTCCCTTCCGGTTCAGGTGCTGGGTTCGGTCCGCTCGCTGCCGAGGTCGGCGACGAGCGCGACCACGGCGGCGTCCACGGTGGGTTGGCCGGTCACGGCCGCGGCGGCCTCGTCGGTGACGACCAGGACGGTGGTGCCGACGCCGACGTTCAGGGGGTCGACGGCGACGAGGTCGGGCCCGTCGCCGTGCGGGCGGACCAGGACGAGCCGCCTGCCCTGCAACGCCGGCAGGATGCGGTCGGCCCACACCTTGCCGACGACGTCACCGAGCACCATCGGTTTCTCCCCGTAGGCCGGCGATGACCTCGCGGATGCGGGCCGGTTCGGGCGCGTCCAGCAGGGCCGCCGTGGTCGGGTGGGGCTTCGGGTAGACCTGGGAGCTGCGCAGCTCGCCGTGGGCGCGGATGGCGGCCTCGCCGGCGGAGACTGCCTGGCGTACGGCGGCGAGGGTGCCCCGGACGGCGACCGCGAGGTAGCCGCTGGTGACCCGTTCCACGGCCACGCACCGGACGTCGGCGGTCTTGATCATGGCTTCGATTCCCGCCGAGAGCGCCACCAGGCCGCGTGTCTCGACGATTCCGATCGCGATGTCGGAGGACATGGCTGATTCTCCTTACCCGGTTGTCAGTTGCCGACGAGGTCAGGCTCGACGGCCAACGCGCTCACCGCGTCGCAGGGGCTGGCGAAGACGATCGAGCGCACCGAGCGGCTGCGCGCCCGGGCGGTCTCCTCGCCGATGTCCACCGCCTCCTCGACGGTGGCGAGGTCGCCGCGCACGGCGACCGCGACGATGCCGCCGCCGAGGCGTACGACCTTCGTCACCTCGACCTCGGTGGCCTTCACCATCGCGTCGACGGCGTCGAAGATGGGGGTGAAACCCTCGGCTTCGACGAAGCCCACGGCCACGTTTCGCATGTCTGCTCCTTGCTCTGGTTGCGGGTCGGCTTCGGTCAGGGACGCTCGGGCAGGTTCCAGGACAGGACGGCGGCGCCGGTGCCCCAGATCGGGCCGTACGAGTGCAGCTGCGCCGGGCCGCTGGCGGCGCCGGTGCCGGCGGCGAACGCGAGGGCCCGGAACTGGCTGTCCGCCTGGGCCTGCCGGGCGTAGTCCTCGCGGATCGCGAGCGCCTCGTCGACCTTGCCGGCGGTGAGCAGGTCGAGTACGCGGGTGTTCCACTGGTCGTGCGCGGGTGTGCCGATGTGGTCCTGGCCCGGTTCGATCCACTGCTGGATCAGTCCGGAGGACAGTCCGCTCACCACGACGACGGCGGCGCGTACTCCGGCGTCACGGGCGGCGGCGGCACCGGCCCGGCCGACGTCGGCGAGGGTGTCGGCGTCGGCGTACAGGTTGCAGGAGACCTGCGCCCAGCGCAGCTTGCGCTCCGGGTCGAGCAGCGCGGAGGTGACGATGGTCCCGGCGTCGATCGGGAAGCCCTCGTAGCGGGTGCGGCGCGCCTGCTTGCCGTCGGCCTGCACCCGGTCGGCCCACCGCTCGCTGAACTCCACGTCGAAGCGCAGGTCATAGCGGAGCAGGCCGTAGTCGTAGGCGTACCAGTTCTCGTCGACGTGTTCGCCGCGCGGGTTGGGGTCGCACTGGAACTGGTGGCCGAGGACGGTGAACCACTGGGTGGACAGCAGCAGGACGACGTCGGGCTCCAGCCGGCGCAGCCGCTCGCCCACGTCGCGGGCGGCCGAGGCCAGTGCCGCCCAGCTCGGTGCGGGTTCCTTCGCGAGCAGGTGGGGCATGCCGGGCACGAGTGCGCCGGCGACGATTCCGGTCCGGTCAGCCATGGGGGCTCCCCTCGGGCAGCCACTCGACGACGGCGTTTCCGGTGCCGATGATCGTGCCGTAGCCGAGCACGTCACCGGCGACCTTGGGCCAGCCCATCGCGGCGAGCAGCCAGGTGAGGCTGCCGGCCTTCGTCTCCGACGCGGTCGCCTCGATGTGTTCGGTGATGAGTTCCCGCAGCGGGGCGGTCGGTCCCCGGCGGATCGCTTCGAGCAGTTTCATGTCCCACCGGTACTGGTGGTTGTTGTACGGGTGTTCGCGTTCCATGTCCTCCGGCAGCGCCGGCTCCTCGTGCCAGTGCAGGTGCGACAGGGAGTTGGAGGCGAGCAGCACGGCTCGGCGGCCGGTGGCCTCGACGGCGCGGCGGGTGGCCTCGCCGAGCACCTCCATCTCCTCCAGCGCCGCGTCGGAGTAGAAGTACGGGTTGTTGTTCGCCGACAGGGACACCACGGGGATGTCCCAGGCGGGGTTGGCCAGGTGCAGGGCGCCGATGGTGGCGTAGTCGACGCGTACCCGGGGGTCGCGCATCGCGCGGGTGACGAGGCCGAGGCCGCTGGCCTCCTCGACGATGGCCTCGCCGAGTTCGACGTCGGTGCGGAAGTCGTACCGGTACCGGAAGAGGTGCGGGAAGATCGGCTCCACGGAGATGCCGCGCGGGTTGGGCGCGCAGTTGACGTGGTGGCCGACCATCGTGATCCAGTGCGGGGCGTGCACGATCAGCACGTCGGGGCGGTGCACCTCCTGGATGCGCTTGCGCAGCCGCTCGTAGGCCCAGCGCAGCGTCTCCCAGCCGCCGGTGGAGCGGGGCTCGTTCTGCGGCGGGTTCTCCGCGTAGATCAGGTGGGGCGGATGTGGGCTGAGGCAGCCGGCGACGATGCCGGCGCGGGCCGGGGCGGCCTGCGGGGCCGGGGCGTTGCCGGCGCCGCCACCGGTGCGGGGCCTGGTGGTCGCCACCGGCACCCGGAAGACCCTGCTCATGACCGCCCCTCCCCGGTGAGGACGCGCACGTACGCGCGGTGCTCGGCGGTGCCGCCGAGGATCTGCATCCCGTCGTCGTCGAGGGCTATCTCGTCGGCGCCGAGCGCGGTGTCGTGGCGCAGCCAGGCCCGCAGTGGTGCCGGGTGCACGCCGTGCAGTTCGACGAGGCTCTCCTCGGCGAGGCCGCTGCCGGGCGCGACGTAGGCCAGCCGGCGCTGGCCGCGCCGGCCGGTGTAGGCGGGCCGGTCGGTGGTGGTGAGGCGCAGCCAGCTCCGCTCGTCGCGCAGCCGCTGCCGCAGGTCGGCGGTGGCGGCGCGGTCGGCCTCGCCGGCGCCGTCGAGGACCACGCCGTAGCGCTGGCGGGCCTCCTCGCCGGTCAGGTAGTCCTGCCGGACGTCCTCGGCGACGGCGTCGGGCTCGCGGTCCAGCGGGTCGCCCCAGCCGCCGCCGCCGGCGGACTCCATGACCAGCACGTCGCCGACCCGCATGGGGAAGCCGGCGATCTTGCCGGGGGTGTCGAAGTCGACCCGTCGGCCGTCGGCGCGGCGCAGGTGGGTGACCGTCGGGGCGCCCGGGCCGCCGTGGCGCAGCCCGTACGGGGGGACGGTGGTGCGGTCGGTCTGCACCGAGTACGACCCGCCGCTGGCCAGTAGCCGGGTCTCCCGCCGGCTGCCCAGGCCGCCCCGGTGCGTACCGTCTCCGCAGGAGCCGGCGCGCAGCTCGCAGGCCTCGACCAGGATCGGGATCTCGGTCTCCAGTCGCTCGACGGACTGGATGGTGGAGATGTCGCCGAGGTCGACCGGGTTCATCGCGCTGGGACCGTCGGATTCGAGGAATCCGCCGTTGCCGCCGGCCGGGTAGTCGTAGTAGAGGTAGGGCTGGCCGGTGTGCTCGTCCACTCCGCCGATGAGGTTCTGGAAGGTGGTGCCGAACTGGTCGGCGGCGATGAGGTCGGGCGCCACCTGGCTCAACGCGGCCATCACCGCGGAGATGACCCGCTTGCGGACCTCGCTGTGGGCGTTGGCCGGGGCGGGGTAGCTGACGTGCACCACCGTGCCGGGTTCGGTGAGGACCCGCAGGGGCCGGAACGCGCCGTGGTTGACCAGCCCGCCGGGGTCGAGGGCGGACTTGACGGCGATGAACACCCCGGCGACGGTCATCGCCCGCGACGAGTTGACCACGGCGGCGACCTGGGTGGAGGAGCCCCGGAAGTCGGCTTCGATCTCGTCGCCGTCGACGGTCAGCCGGCAGCGGACGATCGCGGCGTCGTAGTCGCCGTCGGTGTAGAGGTCGAGGTAGTCCTCGTAGCGGTAGGTGCCGTCGGGCAGCGACCGGATCATGTCGCGCAGCCGCTGCTCGGTGCGGTCCATGTTGGCCGCGACGCAGTCGAGGATCAGCCCGGTGCCCCAGCGGTCGACGAGTTCCTTCAGCCGTCGTTGCGCGGTGTGGCAGGCGGCGATGCTGGATTCGAGGTCGCCGCGGCGTTCCTCGGCCATCCGGACGTTGGCGAAGAGGATGTCGAAGGCGGCCCGGTTGGGGCGGCCCGCCTCGATCAGCTTGATCGGCGGGATCCGCAGCCCCTCCTGGAGGATCTCGGTGGCCTGGCCGGAGACGCTGCCGGGGGTCATGCCGCCGATGTCGGCCCAGTGCATCCGGACGCAGGGGAAGAGGAACAGCTCCCCGTCGACGAAGACCGGGCTGATCAGGGTGACGTCGTTGAGGTGGCTGCCGCCCCGGTACGGGTCGTTGACGATGTAGAGGTCTCCGGGGCGCATCTCGGCGGCGAAGTCGGCGAAGATCTCGGCCACCGAGGCGGGCATGGCGATGACGTGTCCCGGCATGTCCCGGCCCTGGGCGACCATCTGCCCCGAGGGGTCGAAGAGTGCGCAGGAGAAGTCCTGGGCGTCGGCGATCACCGGCGAGTGCGCGGTACGGAAGATCGTCTGTCGCATCTCGCGGACGATCGAGATGAGACTTTCGGTGACGACTTCCAGGTCGATCGGATTCACAGTCATGCGGATGCCTCACTGATTTCCGGTGTCGGTCCGTATCTGCCGCCGGAGTGGACCTGGACTGGTCAGGGCGAGTGGACCACCGTGGGTTGAACCACCGTAGAGTGGACCATCATGTGGTCCTAGAGTTATATTATGAAACCTAGCAGCCGGAAAGGCAGGGAAGCAAGATGTCGTACGCCACTGACCCGACGCCCGACGAGGGCGTCGCCCCACGCGAGTCGGGCACCCAGGCGCTGGACCGCGCCCTGGGCGTCCTGCTGGCCTTCCGGGGTGACGCCGTCGAGCGCAAGGTCAGCGACGTCAGCCGCGAACTGGGCCTGCACAAGTCCACGGCCAGCCGGCTGTTCCGCGCGCTGGCCGACGCCGGCTTCCTGCAACGCAACGAGGAGAACGGCACCTACCGCCTCGGCGTCGCCGTCTTCGAGCTGGGCGCCCGCTTCCTCGCCGGCATCGACCTGCACGCGCTGGCCCGGCCCCTGCTGCACCAGCTCGCCGAGCACGAGGGCGAGAGCGTCAACCTCGCCGTCCTGGAGGGGTCCGACGCCATCTCGCTCTACGTCGTACAGGGCACCCGCAACGTGCAGCTCGTCAGCCGCCTCGGCCGCCGCATCCCCCTGTGGTGCAGCGCGGCCGGCAAGGCGCTGCTCGTCGACCACGACGACGACGCCCTGCGCGCCCTGCTCGCCACCGTGCCGCTCCGGGCGCTGACCAGCAACACCATCACCGACCTGGACACCTTCGTGGCGCACATGGCCGCCGTGCGGCAGCAGGGCTGGGCCCTGAACGACCAGGAGAGCGAGCACGGGCTGCGGGTGGTGGCCGCCCCCGTACGCGACCGGCACGACCGGGTCACCGCCGCGATCAGCATCTCCGGGCCGATCTTCCGCCTCGACGACACCCGCACCCGCGAACTCGCCGACGCCGCCTGCCGTACCGCCGCCGAGCTGTCCCGGCAGCTCGGCCACGGCTTCGGCGACCGGTGGGGCGACTGACCGCACCGTCAGAAACGCTCCTGGGTGACCTCGGGCAGGACCCGCACGTGCAGCACCCCCGGCCCGGTCACCGGCAGCACCTCGTCGAACGCCGCCTCCGCGCCGGCCTGGTCGGTGACCGTCCAGGCCGGTACGCCCAGGGACCGCGCCACGGCGGCCAGGTCCCGGGCCGGGAACCGGGCCAGCGCCGGGTCGACCCCGCGCGGGCCGAACTTGCGCACCTCCGCGCCGTAGCCGCCGTCGTCGAGGACCACCAGCAGCACGGGCGCACCGACCCGGGCCAGGGTGTCCAGCTCCCCGAGGCCGGTGAGCAGGCTGCCGTCGCCCTCGAAGGCGACCACCGGCCGGTCCGGGCGGCCCACCCCAGCCCCGACGGCGTACGGCAGGCCGACGCCGATGCTGCCGAACTCCCAGGGTGCGATGAACGCGCGGTCCACGGCGGACGAGTCGAGCAGCAGGTTGGGCCAGCCGCCGAACTGCCCCACCCCGACCACCGTGGTGCGCCGGGCCGGGAGCCGGCGGGCGCAGACCCGGATGAACGCCCGGGGGTCGATCCCCGCCGCCCCCTCGACGAACTCGATGCCGTCGAACGGGTCGGCCGCCACGATCTGCGCGGCCAGGGCGGGGCTGCGCCACTCCGGGCGCTCGACCGGGTCGAGCCGGGCCGTCAGGGCCCGCGCGGTGACCGCCGCGTCCCCGACGATCCCCAGGTCGACGGGCCAGCGTGCCCCCAGCGCCCGTGCGTCGAGGTCGACGGCGACCACCCGCGCCGCGGGGAAGAGCGCGCCGTGGTCGGCCGTCCACCGGTTGAGTCCGGCGCCGAAGGTGACCACCAGGTCCGCGTCGGCCAGCACCCGCCGGGTCAGCGGGCGGGCCAGTCCCCCGGCCACCCCCAGGTGGTACGGGTGCCCGGCGAAGAGCCCGGCGGCCAGCACGGTGGTGGCGAGCACCGCGCCGCAGCGGTCGGCGAGGCGGCGTACGTCGTCCGCCCCCGCCTCGGCGCCCCGCCCGGCCAGCAGCACCGGGCGGTGGGCGGCGGCCAGCAGGCCGACCAGCTCGGCGACGGCCTCGTCGGTCGGTGCCGGCGCGGCGGGCCGGTACGCGGCGACCGTCGGCGCGGGCGCGGCGCCGGCCGGCACCGGCTCGTCCTGGAGGTCGATGGGAACGTCGAGGACGACGGGGCCGGGCCGTTCGGCGGCGGCCCGGAACGCCAGGCCGACGTCGCGGGCGGCGGTGGCCGGCGCCGTCACGGGCACGAACGCCCCGGCGGTGGCCAGCGCGAACGGCTGTTGCGGGAAGCTCTGCACGTGCAGCGGGTCGCCGGGCGGGGTGTCGCCGGCGATCAGGACCAGCGGCGTGCCGGCCTGCCGGGCGATGGTCAGCGCGGCGCCGGCGACGGCCAGGCCGGGGCCCTGGGTCACGGTGACGACCCCGCACCGGCCGGTGGCGCGGGCCCAGCCGTCGGCCATCATCACCGCGGCGTTCTCGTTGCGGGCGGCCACGAACCGGACGCCGTGGCGCTGCACCAGGTCCGCGACCAGGAACATGTTGGCGTCGCCTAGCAGCCCGAAGATCGTGTCGACCCCGTGCGCCACGATGGCGTCGGCGATCGCCTCGCCGGCCCTCACCGGGGGTCCCGGGCGAGGTAGTCGCCGGCGGGGCGCAGCGCCACGCTCAGCGCGCCGAGGTAGGAGTCGTTGGCGGCCGCCTCGAAGCGGGGCCCGGCCAGGCGGGCGGCCCGCTTGGTCATTGACCGGCCGACCGCGGAGGTGGCCAGCAGCCGCTCGGCGATCCCGGTCGCGGCGTCGGCGAGCCGCCCCGGCTCCACCACCTCGGTCACCAGCCGCAGGTCGCGCAGCTCGTCGGCGGGGATCCGGTCGCCGAGCAGCAGCCACCGCTTGGCCAGGTCGGCGCCGACGAGGTCGGCGAGGATCGCCATGCCGCTCCAGGTCAGCGGGATGCCGAAGCCGACCTCCGGGAAGGTCGCGAAGCAGGTGTCGGCGGCCACCCGCAGGTCGCTGGCGAGACCGAGCACCGCGCCGGAGCCGATGGCCGGGCCGTTGAACGCCGTGACGGTGGTCTGTTCCAGCCGGTACCAGCGTTCGACCAGCTCGGCGGTGCGGCGCTGCACCGACATCGTGGCCCGGGCGTCGAGGGTGGCCAGCTCGTGCAGGTCGGTGCCGGCGCAGAACGCGGTGCCGGAGCCGGTCAGCACGACCACCTCGGTCCGGTCGTCGCGGGACAGCTCGTGCAGCACGTCCTCGAAGCGGGCGAGCATCGCCAGGTCGAAGCTGTTGCGCCGGGCGGGCCGGTTCAGCGTCACCCGGGCCAGCCGGCCGTCGCGGTGCAGCAGCACGGATTCCTCGGCACGGTGTGCGGCGGTCATGGCGACTCCGAGTTCAGTAGGGCGCGGTCGACCAGCGCGGCGGCGTGGCCGACGTACGACAGCGGGTCCAGCAGGCCGGCGAGTTCCGCCGCGGGCAGGGCGGCGGTCACCTGCGGGTCGGCGCGCAACGTCTCCGCGAACGGGCGGCCCGCATCGAGGCTGTCGCGGACGATCCGCATGACCAGGTGGTGGGCCTGCTCCCGGCCGAGCGGACCGGCCAGGCGCAGCATCACCGCCTCGGAGAGCACGAGCCCGCCGGTGAGGTCGAGGTTGGCGCGCATCCGGTCGGGGTTGACGCCGAGGTCACCGAAGACGTCGACCAGTCGCTGCATCGCGCCGCCGAGCAGGATGAAGCACTCCGGCAGCAGCTTCCACAGCGTCATCCCGACGCCCATGTCCCGGTCGTCCTGGGCGACCATGGTCTGCAACGCCAGGGGCACCTGGGCCCGCAGGGTGCCGGCGGCGGCGATCACCGCCTCGCAGCGGATCGGGTTGCGCTTGTGGGGCATCGTGCTGCTGCCAACCTGGGTGGAGCGCTGCGACTCGTACGCCTCGCCGACCTCGGTGCGGCCGAGGAAGTAGACCTCCCGGGCCAGCTTCTCGGCGCTGGCCGCGACGAGGCCGAAGACCATCAGGCACTCGGCGAAGCGGTCCTGGGTGGCGTGCCAGGGGGTGTCGGCGACGCCGAGCCCCAGGTCGGCGGCGACCGCCTGCTCCAGCGCGAACGCCTGCGCGCCGTAGCCGGCCATCGTGCCGGCCGCGCCGCCCATGCTGGTCACCAGCAGCCGCTGGCGCAGTTGCCGCAGCCGGACGCGGTGGCGTTGCAGCTCGTCCTGCCACACCGCGCAGCGCAGGCCGAACGTCGTCGGCAGCGCCTGCTGCCCGTGGGTGCGGGCGGCCATCGGGGTGGCCCGGTGGCGCAGCGCGAGCCGCCGCAGCGCGCGGACCAGCTCGTCGACCTGCCGCTGCACGATGTCCAGGCCGTCGCGGGCCCGCAGGACGAACCCGGTGTCCATCACGTCCTGCGTGGTGGCGCCGAGGTGGACGTAGCGACCCGCGTCGCCCGGGCAGGCGGCGGTGAGCGCCCGCACCAGCGGCACCAGCGGGTGCACGGTGTCGGCGGCGTCGGCGGCGAGCACCGCCGTGTCGAGCCGCTCGACGCGGGCCGCCTCGGTGATCGCCTGCGCGGCGGCGGACGGGATGATGCCCAGCTTCGCCTGGCCCCGGGCGAGGGCGGCCTCCACGTCGAGCCAGGACTGCATGAGCTGCCGGTCGTTGAAGACCCCGCGCATCTCGGCGTTGCCGAAGAAGCTGGTGACGGTCAGCGAGTCCAGGAAGCACGATCCGAGCTGCATCAGCGTTCCCCCTCCGCGACGAGCAGTTCCCGGGCGGCCCGCCGGTCGACCTTCCCGGACGGCAGCAGCGGCAGGTCGGCGACGGTACGGATCAGGGTCGGCACCTTGTGCCGGGCCAGCCGTTCGGTGGCGGTGCGGGTGAGCCGGTCGACGTCGCAGTGCCCACCGGGGACGGTCACGACCAGGGCCGCGATCTCCTCCCCCCAGCGGGCTGACGGCACGCCGAGGACGCACACCCGGGCCACGGCCGGGTCGTCGGCGAGCACCGCCTCGACCTCGGCGGGATGGACGTTCTCGCCGCCGCGGATGATCAGTTCCTTGATCCGACCAGCCAGGGTGAGGACCCGCTCGTCGGTCAGCGCGCCCAGGTCGCCGGTGCGCAGCCAGCCGTCGCTGGTGATCGTGGCGGCGGTGGTGAACGGGTCGTCGGCGTAGCCGCGGGTGACCGAGCTGCCGCGTACCAGCAGCTCCCCGACCCGCCCGGCGGGCAGCGGGGCGCGGGTGGCGGGGTCGACCACGGTGGCCTGAAGAGCCGGCAGGACGCGGCCGACGGTGTCACCGGGCGCGCCACAGGTCCCGTCGCCGGGGTCCAGGCTGATCGTCGGGCCGGCCTCGGTCTGGCCGTAGACGACCGCCACCCGGTCCAGGCCGAGCACCCGTCGGGTGCGGGTGAGCAGCGCCGGGGTGCACGTGGCGCCGCCGAGGAAGCCGACCCGCAGCGACGACAGGTCCCAGCGGCCGGGGTCCCGCTCGACGCGGTCGGTGAGCATCGACGCCATGGTGGGCACGGCCTGCACCACCGTGCACGCGTGCCGCTGGATCTGGTCGAGGACCGGCTCGGTGCGGAACCGGCGGGTGGAGACCCACAGCGCGCCCGTCACCAGCGCCAGCATCGCCCCGCTGCCGAGCCCCGCCGCGTGGGCCAGGGGCAGCGGCGAGGCGATCCGGTCGTCGGCGCGCAGCCCCGCGGCCTCGGCCGTCCAGGCCGCGTTGGCCAGCAGGTTGCCGGCGCTCAGCGACACCATCTTGGCCGGGCCGGTGGAGCCCGAGGTGAACTGGATGTTGCAGGCGGCGTCGGGATCACCCACGGGTGCCGGGACCGGGCCGTCCCAGCCGGGCAGCCGGGCCAGCCCCGCGTGTCCCAGGTCCGCGTCGAGGACGTGCCAGCCGTCCGGCCGCTCGCCGGGCGGCAGCGCCGCCAGGACCCGCGTGACGGTGGACGGGCCGTGCCGGTCGCGGACCCGCTCGGCGGCGTAGAGGCGCCGGGGGCGGCTGCGGGCCAGCGCCGAGGTCAGCTCGGGCCCGGTGAGGCCGGGGTGCAGGGTGGTCAGGGCGGCGCCCCGCCAGGCCGCGGCGGCCAGCAGCACCAGCCAGGCCAGCCCGTTCTCGGCCCAAACCGCGATCCGGTCGCCGCGGCCGACGCCCTGGGCCGCCAGGACAGCGGCGGCCCGGCCGGCGAGGTCGGCGAACTCCCCCGTGGTCACCGGCCGGGCCGGATCGTCGAAGACGTACAGGGCGCGGTCCGGCTGCCGCGCGGCGCGCTCCAGCACGGTGAGGTCGAGGGCTGGCGGAATCACGGATCACTCCTTGGTCAGCAGCAGGTTTCCGTGGTCGTCGACCGTGGCGGCCCATCCGCCGCCGACGACGGTGGTGCTGCCGTTCTCGCGTACGACGGCGGGACCGACGACGGCACAGCCCGGCCCCAGGTCGGCGCGCCGCCACACGGTCGCCTCGACCCAGCCGCCCGGGCGGTAGAGACGGGTCCGGTCGGGCTGCGCCGGGCCGCCGGTCGGGGCGGCGAAGCGGACGGCCGGGCGGGGCCCGAACGCGGTGAGCCGGCAGTTGACGATCTCGGCGGGGTGGTCGGAGCGGGTGTAGGCGTACCGCTCGGCGTAGGCGGCGTGGAAGGCCGCCACCAGCTCGTCGGCGGTGGCCGGCAGCTCGGGCAGGGCGACGGCGAGGTCGAAGCTCTGGCCCCGGAACCGCATGCCGACCGACAGGCCGAAGCTGACCTGGTCGGGCTCCACGTCGTCCTCGGCCTTGAGCTGGGCCAGGGCGGCGTCGCGCAGGTCGGCCAGGGCCGCCCGGACGGCCGCCAGGCCGTCGTCGTCGGCCGGCACCAGCACGGTACGGACGTAGTCGTGGCGGGCCTGGGCGGTGACGAAGCCGAGCGCGGAGAAGTTGCCCGGCACCGGCGGAACCAGGACCCGACGGATGCCGAGTTCGTCGGCGAGGTCGGTGGCGTGCATCGGGCCGGCGCCGCCGAAGGGCATCAGCACGAAGTCGCGCGGGTCGTGCCCGCAGGCGACGGAGATCTCCTTGATCGCGCTGGTCATCTTGACCGTGGCGAGGGTGAGGATGCCGTGCGCCAGGTCCAGTTCGTCGAGACCGAACGTGCCGGCCAGCCCGGCCAGGGCGGTGCGGGCCGCGTCGGGGTCGAGCGGCACCTCCCCGCCCAGGCTCTCCTGCGGGTCGAGGTGGCCGACGAGCAGGTGCGCGTCGGTGGTGGTCGGCTCGGTGCCGCCCCGGCCGTACGCGGCCGGGCCGGGGGTCGAGCCGGCGCTGCGCGGCCCGACCCGCAGTTCCCCGCCCCGGTCGCGCCAGGCGATCGAGCCGCCGCCGGCGCCGATCGTGTTGATCTCGACCTGGAAGGTGCGGTTCGGGTAGCCGGCGATCTTCCCGTCGTTGGTCATCAACGGCGCGCCGTTCTTGATCAGGCAGACGTCCGTGCTGGTGCCGCCGATGTCGCAGGTGATGACGTTGGGATAGCCGGCGAGCGAGGCGAGGTGCACGGTGGCCGCGACCCCGCCGGCGGGCCCCGAGAGGGCGAGGTTGATCGGCAGCCGCCCGGCCTCCTCGGTGGAGACGACACCGCCGCTGCTCGTCATGATCGACAGCGGGTGGGCGTACCCGCCGTCGGCGAGGGCGCCGCCGAGCCCGCGCAGGTAGTCGGCGACGGTCGCCCGCACGCTGGCGTTGAGCACGGTGGTGGCGAACCGCTCGTACTCGCCCTGCTCCGGCACCACGTCGGAGGAGACGGTGCAGACCAGGTCGGGGTACCGCTCGGCCAGCCGCCGCGCCGCGGCCCGCTCGTGGGCGGGATTGCGGTACGAGTGCAGCAGGCAGACCGCCACCGCCCGGGGACCGGCGGCGGCCACCCGGTCGAGGGCCTCGTCCAGTTCGTCGGTGTCCAGCGGCCGGACGACGCTGCCGTCGGCGCCGATGCGTTCGCGCAGCACGTGCCGGTGCCGGCGCGCGACGAGCGGCGGCCGGCCGCTCTCCTTGACGCTGTAGAGGCGGGGCCGGTGCCCGAGGCCCATCTCCAGCACGTCCCGGAAGCCCTCGGTGGCCAGGACCGACACCGGCTCGCCGGAGCCTTCGAGCAACGCGTTGGTCACCCGGGTGGTGCCGTGCACGAAGCGGTCGACCGTGTCCAGGCTGACACCGAGCTTGGCGAGGCCCTCGAAGATCGCCGCCGCCGGATCGTGCGGGGTGGAGAGGGTCTTGGCCTCGGCGAGCCGGGCGGTGGCCGGCTCGTAGACGATGACGTCGGTGAAGGTGCCACCGATGTCGACGCCGATGCAGAGCATGGCGAGCCTTTCGGATAGGGGGTGGATGGCGTCGGCGACGGGTCGGGCCGCTAGAAGTTCACGCCGTAGCGGCGCAGGGTCCGTCCCGTGACCAGACGCAGGATCCAGTCGAAGAGGTAGCCGAGCAGGCCCAGGGCGATGATGCCCACGAAGACCCATTCCGTCTTGGCGTAGTTCCGTGCCGTCCAGATCAGCGATCCCAGGCCGCTCTGGGCGGCGACGATCTCGGCGGAGACGATCGTCAGGAACGAGTTGCCCATCGCCAGCCGGGCCCCGGTGACCACGTGCGGCACCGTCGACGGCAGCACGACCGAGACGAGGCTGCGTACGGGGCCGGCGCCGAGCGCGCGGGCCGCCCGCATCCGGATCTCGTTGACCGACAGCACCCCGGCCAGGGTGTTGAGGGCGACGATGAAGACGGTGGTGTAGAAGATCAGCGCCACCTTCGACGCCTCCCCCGGCCCGAGCCAGATGATGGCCAGGGTGACGAAGGCGATCGGCGGCACGAAGCGGAAGAACTGGATGTACGGGTCGAGCATCAGCCGCAGCCAGGGGATGCAGCCCATCAGCAGACCCATCGGCACGCCGACGAGCACGCCGAGCAGCCAGCCGGTGAGGATGCGGGTCGAGGACGCGCTGACCGAGTCCCACAGGGTCCCGTCGCGGACGAGTTCGACCGCGCCGTCGAGGGTGAGCCGCGGCGAGGGCAGGAAGAAGGCCGTGTAGTTGCGGCTGACCAGGTCCCAGATCAGGACGCCGAGCAGCACCGACAGGACCGACAGCCCGATGCGGGTCAGCCGGGGCCAGCGGTTGCGGCGGGGGCCGGCCGACGCCGACGCCCTGGTGCGGTCGGGAACGGTGGGTGCCTCGACTGTCATCGCCCCTCCGTCCGGTCGTCGCCCGCGCCGGGCCGCCCGTCGTGGCCGTCGTCGAGCCCCTGGGCGCGCAGCGTCCGGGCCACCTCGGCGCCGATGTCCTCGCGCAGCTCCCGGAAGAGCGCCGCGCAGGCCGGGTCGGTCAGGTCGCGGGGGCGGGGCAGGTCGCAGCGGTAGTCCTTCTTGATGGCCGCCGACGGTCCCGCGGTCATCGTGACGATCCGGTCGCCGAGCAGGATCGCCTCGCCGATGTCGTGGGTGACGAAGATGATCGTGGCGCCGGTCTCGCGCCAGATCCGGTCGAGTTCGACCTGCATCACGAGCCGGGTCTGGGCGTCCAGCGCCCCGAACGGCTCGTCCATCAGCACGACCGAGGGGTCGTTGGCCAGGACCCGGGCGAGCTGGGCCCGCTGGCGCATGCCGCCGGAGAGCTGCTCGGGGAACCGCTCGGCGCTGTGCGCGAGGCCGACCATCGCCAGGTACCGCTCGACGACCGCCTCGCGCTGGGCCTTCGGCACGCCGCGCATCTGCGGCCCGAAGGCGACGTTCTGGCGTACGGTCAGCCAGGGGAACAGCGCCTCGGCGCTCTGGAAGACCACGCCCCGCGACACGTCGGGCCCGGTCACGGGCTCGCCGCCGCAGGTCACCTCGCCGGCCGCCGGCCGGACGAAGCCGGCGACCGCGTTGAGCAGCGTGGACTTGCCGCAGCCACTCGGGCCGAGCAGGCAGACGAGTTCACCGGCGGCGATGTCGAGGCTCGCGCCGCTGACGGCGACGAACTCGCCGAAGCGGATGTCGACGTCGCTGATGCGGATCGGGGAGCCGGCGCGGCTGGCGGGTCGGCCGGCGAAGGTCGTGGTGGGTGCGGTGCCGTCGACTGTCACGCCACCCCCTTGACCATGACGGTCGCCGGGTCCGCCTTCTGGGTGACGATCTTGCTGTCCTGCTGGAACTGGGCGATCTCGCCGTAGCGCTTGAGGTCGTCGTCGGTGAAGTCGCGGACCTGGCACTGGACGCCCTCCAGCAGCGTCTGGGCCTCCTTCGCCGGCACCTTGATGGCCTTCTCGGTGACCGTGCCCGCCTTGGCCGGGTCCTTCGTGAGCTGCTCGCACGCCTGGCCGATGGTCTGGACGACCTTCTTGGCGGTCTCCTTGTTGGCCTCGTACCAGGCGCCGTCGACCCCGATCACCAGGTTGTAGACGTAGCCGATGTCGCCGCTGGTCAGCAGGACCTTGCCGCCGTTGGCGACGCCGCGCGACGGCCACGGCTCCCACATGATGTAGCCGTCCACGTCGCCGCGTTGCAGCAGGGCCGGCATCTCGGCGGGCGAGGCGTTGACGAACTCGACGGACTCCCGGCTGATGCCGCGCGCCGCGAGGACCTTGTTGGTGGCGTACTCGTTGACGGTGCCGGGGACGACGCCGTACTTCTTGATGCCCGACACGTCGTTGACGCCGGAGCGCGCCACGAGCTTGATGAAGCTGGGCGACTGCGAGAAGACGGCCAGACCCTTGATGTCACCCCGGGTGGCACGGTTCAGCAGGCTCGACTCGGTGCTGGCCGTGAACTGGCCCTGCTTGGCCAGGATCGCGTCGAGGCCGCCGGTGCCCTCCTGGAACTGGGTGACGGTGACGTTCAGGCCGTTGGCCCCGAACAGCTTCTCCTGGTCGGCGAGGTAGATCGGGGAGTACGCCGGGTCGACGCCGACGCCGAAGTTGACCGCCGCCGACGGGGCCGCCTCGCCGCCACCGGACTCGGTCGGGGTCTGGTTCTCCGCGCATGCCGCAACGGCGGCGGTCACCAGCAGGGCTGCTACCGCAGCTCGCAATGCTCGCATTCTCATGGCTACCCCAGATACCTAGCGGCTCATATTATGGTTACCGTTGCTTAATATGGGACGCTACTGCCGGACGGTGGGCGCAGTCAAGAGATTCGGCCTCACCTTCCTGCAACAGACAGTAGCCGTCGATCATCGCCAGCCGACGGGTCGAACCCGCGACCACAAACCGGGAGTCCGATGAACACGCAGGACAAACGGGCCCATGCCGCCCGGACGCAGCCGCCGCCCACCGCCGAAGCGACCGAGTTGACCACTCTGCGTAGCCAAGGATCCGCTGGCGGCGGCCGGCTTGTCGCGCCGGCGCTCGTCGGACTGCGCACCTCGCTGGAGCGGGCGTGGACCCCGACCGAGACGATCCTCTACGCCCTCGGGGTCGGCGCGGGACAACGCGACCCGGCGGCGGAGCTCCGCTTCACCACCGAGAACTCCACCGGCCACCCGCAGCGGGTGCTGCCGACCTTCGCCAGCGTGCTCGCCGCCGACCCGCCGCCCCTGGGCGAACTCACCGCGATTCGGCACGCGGAGGAGGCGCTGACCCTGTTCCGCCCGCTGTCACCGGGCGGGCAGGTGCACACCACCGCCGCCGTGACCGCCCTGCACGACCAGGGCAGCGGTGCCCTGGTCGAGCACGTCTCCCGGCTCCACGACCCGGCGGGCACGCTCGTCGGCACCGTACGCCGGGCCATGTTCGTCATCGGCGCCGGCGGATTCGGCGGGCGTCGCGCCCGGCCCGCCCGCTGGCAGCCGCCGGCCGACCCGCCCGAGCACCGGATCGTCGCCACCGTCCGCCCGGACCAGGCGCTGCTCTACCGGCTCAGCGGGGACCGCAACCCGCTGCACTCCGATCCGGCCGTCGCCGGTCGGGCCGGGCTGCCCCGTCCGATACTGCACGGCCTGTGCACCTTCGGCTTCGCCGGCCGGCTCCTGCTGCCCCTCGTCGGTGACGACCCGACCCGCGTCCGGCACGTCCGCGTCCGCTTCGCCGCCCCGCTGCACCCGGGCGACACCCTGACGGTGCACGCCTGGCGGCGCCCGTACGGCGTGGTCTTCCGCGCCACCGACGGGACCGGACGGGTCGTCCTGGACCGGGGCGTGCTGGCGGTCTCCGCCCGGTGACCACCCGCCTGTCCGTCCTCCGGTAGCGCCCCGACAGGGCGGAGCGGGTCCTACGGGGCCGCCCGGCCGCGGTCGGCGGTCACGCCGTCACGTGCCCGGCGCGCGGAGCCGCTCGATCGCGTCCAGCCTGCGGCGCAGCAGGGCGCGTTCGGGTTCGGTGCCCGCCAGGCCGAGCGCCTCCCGGTACGCCTCGGCGGCGTCGGCGTGCCGGCCGAGGCGGTGCAGCAGGTCGGCCCGGGCGGCCGGGTAGGGGTGGTGGCCCCGCAGCAGCGGCTCGTCGGCCAGCTCGTCCAGCAGCGCCAGTCCCGCCTCCGGGCCGTCGCGCATCGCCACCGCCGCCGCCCGGTTCAGCGCGACGACCGGGGACGGCGCGAGGGCGAGCAGCACGTCGTAGAGCGCGACGATCTGCGGCCAGTCGGTGGTGGCGAGGTCCGCCGCCTCGACGTGCAGGGCGGCGATCGCGGCCTGCACGCCGTACGGGCCGGGCGGGCCGCCGGCCAGCGCGACGGGCACCAGGTCGAGGCCCTCGGCGATCATGGGGCGGTCCCAGCGACCACGGTCCTGCTCGTCGAGCAGCAGCAGCTCGTCGTCCGGGCCGGTGCGGGCGTCGCGGCGGGCGTGGATCAGCAGCATGAGCGCGAGCAGCCCGGCGACCTCCCGTCCGGCGGGCAGCAGCCGGCGCAGGATCCGGGCCAGCCGGATGGCCTCCTCGGCGAGGTCGAGCCGTTGCAGGCGCGGGCCCTCGCTGGCCGCGTACCCCTCCGTGAAGATCGAATACACCGCCTGGAGCACACCCGGCAGCCGCTGCGGCAGCTCCTGCGGGGCAGGCACGCGGAACGGGATCCGGGCCTCGTGGATCTTCTTCTTCGCCCGGGTGATCCGCTTGGCCATCGTCGCCGTCGGCACCAGGAAGGCGCGGGCCACCTCCGGTGTGGTCAGGCCCGCCAGGTAGCGCAGCGTCAGCGCCCCGTGGTCCTCGGCCGCGAGCGCCGGGTGCGCGCAGGTGAAGAAGAGCTGCAGCCGCTCGTCCGGCAGCTCACCACCCGGCATCGGGGCGGGGGCGGGCTCCGCCCGATCCGCCTCCGCCTGGAGGATCGCCAGCCGCGCGGCGAGGGCCTGGTCCCGGCGCAGCCGGTCGACCGCCCGGCGGCGCGCGGTGGTCATCAGCCAGGCGCCGGGCCTGGGCGGAACGCCGTCGACCGGCCACCGGGTCAGCGCCGCCTCGACGGCCTCGGAGGTGACCTCCTCGGCCAGGTCCAGGTCGCCGAAGCGGCGGACGAGGGCCGCCAGCAGCCGGCCGCGTTCCTCACGGAACACGGCCTCCACGACCGCCGCCGGCGCCTCGTCCGTCCCCCCGGTGTCGGCGGGCGCTCCGCCCACCGCGCTCAGCCCCCGAACTCGGCGACCGGCCGGACCACGACGGCGCCGTTCCCGCGCGCGCCGGGGCAGCGCGCCGCCCAGTCGAGCGCGACGTCGAGGTCCGGCACGTCGATCACGTAGAAGCCGCCGAGGATCTCGCGGGTCTCGGCGAACGGCCCGTCCGTGACGGTCCGCCTGCCGTCCTCGCCGACCCGCACGGTGGTGGCGGTGACCAGGTCCGCCAGCGACTCGCCGGAGACCAGGATCCCCGCCTCGCGCACCTGCTTGTCGTACGCCATCCAGTCGCTGACGTCGCAGCCGGCGGCCCCGCCGTCCTCGTCGACCGCACTCGCGTTGATGAGCAACATGTACTTCATGATCCGACTCCCCTCAGTGTCGCGTCGCCGCTGCCGTACCGGGCGACGCCGTACGACATCACTACGGACGGGGGACGGCCGATTGGACAGCCGGCCCGAAGATTCTTTCCCGGTTCGGCTCCGGCTACCGGTGGAACCCGTCGTCCCTGCCGTCCGCAGAGGGCTCCGGCAGGAGGTGACCCAGCCCGGTCAGTTCCAGCACGGCGTGGGCGGGGCTCTGCGGGGTGGCGGTGACGCGCAGATGCGCGACGATCCGGGCGACCTCGTGCAGCACCCGTACGCCGGTGCTGCTCAGGTGGGTGACCGGGGTGAGGTCGATGGTCAGCGGCAGGCTGCCGCCGCGGCTGGCCTGCATGATCGCGGCGCGCAGCCGGGGGCCGGTGACCAGGTCCACCGGCCCCTGCACGCGCAGCACCCGGCCCGTCGGCGCCTCGATGACGGCGGCCGTGAACTCCTCGACGACGGCGGCCTGCTTGTGGGGGCCGGCCGCCTGGGCGGCGGCCACGGTGGTGACGTTGGTGGCCTGGCCGATGTGGTGGTGCATGCTGACGGTGGTGCCGGCCTCGGTGTGGCTGACCTCTGCGCGGTCGACGAGCCCGCGGATCATCGTCAGCCCACGGCCGCGACCGCCCGGGTCGGCGACCGGTGGGCGCCACCGCCCCTGGTCGGCGCAGGTGACGTGCACGACGCCCTGGTGGTCCAGCGTGCCGTGCAGCGTGAACGTCCCCGGCGTACCGCTCGGATAGGCGTGGTCGACGGCGTTGGTGACGGCCTCCCCCGCGGCGTGGACGAGGTCGCTCGCGTCGAGTTCGCCGGCCCCGATCCGGACGAGCCAGTCGCTCAGGTGCCGGCGCATCGGGCGCAGCGCCGTCCTGTCGGCGGGCAGGGTCACGTGCAGCGGTGCGAGGGGCTGCGGCAGGAGGTGGGCGGCGAGGAGCGTGGTGTCGTCGCCGAAGCCGCCGCCGGCGAGGGCGAGCCGTTCCGTGACCAGGGTGCAGATCCGGTCGGGCAGCCGCTGCGGGATGGTCGTGGCCGCGTCGAGTATCGCCCGCCGGGCGGCCGCCGCGGCGTCGGCCAGGATGCGGGCGCCGTCGTGCAGGCTCTGCCGGGGGCGTTCGATCAGGCCGTCGGTGTAGAGCAGCAGGACGTCGTCGGCCCGTAGCTGGTGGGTCTGCACCGGGGCGGGGTCCGCTCCGGTGCCCAGTGGTCCCGTGGGCGTCAGGGGCAGGTACCGGGCCTCGCCGGTGGCGCCGATCACCAGCGGCGCGGGGTGTCCGTGGCTGGCCGCTTCGAGCGTCCCCGTGTCGGGATCGAGTACCGCGAGGCAGGTGGTGGCCGCCCGGGTCACGTCGGCGCGGCCCGCGAAGTCGTCCAGGACCGCCAGCACCTGCGGCAGGCCGCCGCCCGACTGCAACGCCTGCCGGGCGACCGTACGGAGCTGACCCATGGCCGCCGCCGCCGTGGCGCCGTGCCCGACGACGTCGCCGACGGTCAGCGCGAGCCGCCCGTCGGGCAGGGGAACCACGTCGAACCAGTCCCCGCCGGCGACGAGGTCGCTGCTCGCGACCAGGTAGTGGGCGGCGACCTGCACGTGCGGCAGGACGGGCAGCACGTCGGGCAGGAGGCTGCGTTGCAGTTCCAGGACCAGACCGGCGGCCTGACGGTAGCGCCGCTCCGCGGTGGCGGCGGCGGTCTCGGCGGCCTGCCGGGCGGCCACCACGGGGGTGGCGTCGACGGCCTGCACGATCACCCCGCGCACCGAGCCGTCCGGGTTGCGCCACGGCGCCATGTCGAACGTGTAGAAGGCCTCGGTCAGCGTGCCGTCGCCGTTGCGGTCGGTCAGGACGCGCTGCTCGTAGCCGTGCGAGCGGATGCCGTGCAGGGCCTGGTCGAGCAGTTCGAAGATGTGCTGGCCGGCGAGTTCCGGCACCGCCCGACGGAAGGGCTCACCGATCAGGCCGCTGCGGTTGCCGACGGCGGCGCGCACCGCCGGGTTCGCGGCCACCACCCGCAGCTCGGGCCCCTCGAAGATCCACACGAATCCGGGCAGCTGCTCGAACCCGTCGAGCACCGCCTGCGGGTCACCGGAGGACCAGCGTGCATGCGGAGCGGTCACCGACGCCCACCCTCACCCGTGCCCACCAGCAGCACCCTGTCATGCCCGCGCCCGCCCGTCCAATCCGTCGCGTGCGTCCACGCCGTCGAGGATCCGGGGCGGCCCGCCGCGGTGAGCGCGTCGGCGAGCCGGGTACCGGGCCCCGCCGCCGACCCGCGAGGTGACCTCGGGGCGCGCACCGACGGTCCTTGACCACGCCGGCCGGTTGGCCGTAGGTTCCAGCCCTACATCGACATCGGTAGTTCGATGTGGCCGGCGCGGCCGGTCCGTTCCCCCACGTCCGCAACCCCCTCGCGACAAGGACGGTCATGACGATCACCCGCCGCTCGCTGCTCGGCACGGTCGCCGCGGCCGGCCTGGCCACGGCCGTCGCGCCGGTCCTCGCCCCCGGCACGGCCCGGGCCGCCGCCTGGAAGAAGCGCCTGACCGGCGCCGACCTGGACACCAACCACCGGTGGCGCGTCGCGGGCACGGACCTGGGCATACCGTACGTGCTGGAGAACGGCTCGATCGGCTACCTGTTCGGCGACACGTTCGACACCCCGTGGCCCGAGGGCCCGCCGGTGCCGAACGACTGGCGCTCGCCGGTGATGCTGCGCTCCGCCGTGCACCCGGGCGCCGCCGGCGGGATCGTCTTCGACAGCGCCGCCCGGGTGGCGGGCAACGGCCGGGCCCCGGAGCTGATGCACAACGGCCACCACGGCATCGGCATCGACGGGCTGCGGGAGGTGACCGTCATCCCGAACGACGGCATCGCCTTCCCCGAGACCGGCCGGCAGCTCGTGTCGTACATGAGCATCGAGAACTGGAACTCCGCCGGCCCGGCCGGGCCGCACTGGCGCTCGCGCTACGCCGGGCTGGCCTACAGCGACAACGGCAACGACTTCATCCGTACGCCCCTGAAGTGGTGGAACGACGCCACCAACACCGACCCGTTCCAGATGTGGACGATGCAGCGCGACGGGGACTGGGTGTACGTCTTCTCGGTGCGCGCCGGGCGCCAGCACGGGCCGATGATGCTGCGCCGGGTCCGCTGGGACCGCCTGTTCTCCCCCGAGTCGTACGAGGGCTGGGGTTGGAACGGCAGCAACTGGGGCTGGGGCCGCCCGTGCACGCCCATCCTCACCGGCCGCTTCGGCGAGCCCTCGGTGCGGCGGCTGGCCGACGGCACCTGGGTGATGTCGTACCTGAACTGCGCCACCGGGTGCATCGTCACGCGCACGGCGGACGGGCCGGACCGGGTCTGGACGGCCGAGCGGATCCAGGTCACCTCCTGGCAGGAACCGGGCCTCTACGGCGGCTTCATCCACCCGTGGTCCAGCCGACGCGCCAACGACCTGCACCTCATGGTCTCGAAGTGGACCAGGACGCCCGACAACCGCAGCACCGCCTACCACGTCAGCCAGTTCGTCGGATCGGCGTAGCCAGACGCCGCCCCGACCGACCGACGGCGCCGGGAAGGATACCGACAGCGTGTTGGTACGATGCCAACATGCAGTCGGTAAAATTGCGCCCCCGGTGGTGGGCATGTTCCTAGCGGTACGCGAACTGCGGTTCGCCAAGGCCCGGTTCGGCCTGATGGGGGCGGTCGTCGCGCTCATCGCGGTGCTGGTGGTGCTACTGTCCGGGCTCTCCACGGGCCTGGTGAACGACGGCGTGTCGGGGCTCCAGCGCATCCCGGCGACCTCCTTCGCCTTCGCCGACGGGGTGCAGCACGATTCGGCCTTCTCCCGCAGCGTCATCGACGTCTCCGCAGTGGACACGTGGCGGGCGCAACCACGCGTCGCCGACGCGGCGCCCTTCGGCAACGCGCTGGTCAACGCCCGCAGCGACTCGGGCGTGGAGATCGACCTCGCGTTGTTCGGCGTGCCCACCGACTCGTTCCTCGCCCCGCCCGTGGCCGAGGGCGCCCGGCTGGACGCCGCGAACGGCATCGTGGTGAGCCGGACCGCCATCGAGGCCGGGCTGCGGGTGGGCGACACGGTCACCGTCGACCGGATCGGCACCCGGCTCACGGTGGTGGGCGCCATGGCCGAGCAGCACACGTTCGGTCACGTCGACGTGGCCTACCTACCGCTGCGGATCTGGCAGGAGATCAAGGCCGGCGTCCGCCCCGGCGAACCCGTACCGGGCGGCACCTACGAGGAGATCACCGCCGTGGCGGTGCGGGCCGCCAACGGTGCCGAGGTCGACCTGGCGGCTGGTGACCGGGCCGCCGGCACCGAGAGCCTGTCCCGCACCCAGTCGTACGGCGCCTCGCCCGGCTACACCGCCGAGACGTCGACCCTGCGGCTGATCGAGTGGTTCCTCTACGCCATCTCGGCGCTGGTGGTCGGCGCCTTCTTCACGGTGTGGACCATCCAGCGCCGTGCGGAGATCGCCGTGCTGCGGGCCATGGGCGCTCCGACGGCGTACCTGCTGCGCGACGGGCTGGTCCAGGCCCTCGCGTTGTTGCTGCTCGCCGTCGGCGCGGGCGTCGCGGTCGGCACGGCGGCCGGCAGCCTGGTCGGCAGCGGCATCCCGTTCGCGCTCAGCGCGCCGGCGATCGCGGTGGCCGCCCTCCTCCTGCTCGTCCTCGGCCTGCTCGGAGCGGCCGTGGCCATCGTCCGGATCGCCGCAGTGGATCCGCTGACCGCACTGGGAGCGAACCGATGACCGACACCGGCCTGGTCATGCGCGGTGTGAGCCTGCGCTTCGGCGATGGCGACGACACCGTACCGGCCTTGGACGGCGTCGATCTGACCGTTGCCCCCGGGCAGTTCGTCGCGGTCGTCGGCCCCTCGGGCGCGGGCAAGTCCAGCCTGCTCGCGGTGGCCGGCGGGCTGACCGTCCCGACGTCGGGTTCGGTCACCCTCGGCGGGCGGGACATGACCGTGCCGAGCGCACGGGCGCGGGCCGCACTGCGCCGGGAGTTCGTCGGCTTCGTGTTCCAGTCCGGCAACCTCATTCCCGCGTTGACCGCCGTGGACCAGCTGCGGCTGCCGGCCCGCTTCGGCGGTCACGGCTCCCGGGCGCGCGAGGCGACGGCCCTGCTCGACGAGGTCGGGATGGCCCACAAGGCGAACCGCCGACCGCACCAGCTCTCGGGTGGCGAACGGCAACGTGTCGGCATCGCCCGTGCCCTGGTCAACCGGCCGCGACTACTCTTGGTGGACGAGCCGACCGCCGCCCTCGACCGTGCCCGCAGTCACGAGGTGGTGGAGCTGCTCGCCCGCGAGACCAAGGAGAACGACGTCGCCACCGTCATGGTCACCCACGACCACGACGTGCTGCGCCACTGCACGACGGTGTACGAGATGATCGACGGGCGACTGATGCCCGTGCCGTGACGATGGGGGTTCCCGTGCCGAAGATCCAGGCGCCCACGGTGGCCGAGCACCGGGCCCGGCAGCGGCGGGCGATCCTGGCGGCGGCCCGGGAGATCCTCGCGGAGAGCGGGGCGCAGGCGCCGAGCCTGGCCGAGGTGGGCAAGCGGACAGGCCTGGCGCGCCCCAGCGTCTACCAGTACTTCAAGTCGCGGGAGGACCTGCTCAACGCCGTCATCGCCGACATGTTCCCGGAGTGGTCGGCATACGTCACGCAGCAGATGGACCGGGCCAACGACCCCGGCGGGCGGGTGCTGGCCTACGTCGAGGCCAACCTACGCCTCGTCGCCCAGGGGGAGCACGCGGTCATGCGTGGGCTCGCCGCCAGCGTGCCGGGCGCCGTCCTCGCCGAGGAGAGCCGCGTCCTGCACGACCAGTTGCGTACGCCGCTGGTGGCGGCCCTGGCCGAGCACGGCGCGAGCGACCCGGCCGCCGCGGCGGAGCTGATCCAGGCGGTGGTCTACGCGTCCTCACAGATGATCGAGAACGGCACCTCGGAAGCCGCCGTGCTCGCCCTCACCCGGGATCTCCTGGGCCCCTACCTGCGACAGCAGGGCTGAGCGTCACGGATGTCCGGCGGCGGCCCGGCGCACCAGCCGACGCGCCTCGTCGCGGGGGACGCCCGTGGCGCGCAGCAGGTCGTTGGCGATGGTCCGCAGCTGGGACACGACGATGGTGCCCGAGAACCCCATGTCCTGACGGCACGCCTCGCCGGCCTCCCGCACCGCCGCCAGCACCCGCTCGCGCGCACCGACGGGTTCCCGGGCGGCCAGGAACTCGCGGTGCAGCATCCGGACGGCCTCGCCGTAGCGCTCGACGGCGGCGGGCAGGCCGGGCGGCACCGGCTCGTCGTCGCGCAGGGCGGTGCCGATGCGGCGCACGAGGGTGCGGCTGTTGCGGAAGGCCCGTTCCATGTGTTCCACGCCGTGCCGGTACGCCCGCAGCGCCCGGCGGCGGCGCCAGCGCAGCGGCGAGAACCTGGTGACCTCCTCGGCGGCCTCGACGGCTTCGCTGAGCCGGTCGAGTTCGGGCTCTGCGGCGCGCATCCGGTCGAGCACCTCCTCCGCCGCGCGGGCGTCGCCGCGGGCCAGCGCCTCCGCCGACGCGGTCAGCTGGCGGGCGAAGAGGTCCAGCGCGGAGTCCGCCACGCGACGCACGGTCCGCAGCGGATGCAGCGGGACGATGACGAGCACGACCAGCAGGCCGACCAGCCCGCCGACCAGCGCGTTGACGGTCCGGGGCAGCTCCAGGTCGGGATTGTTCGGGGTGAGGGTGGCCACCAGCACGCCCGTACCGCCGGCCTGGGTCATGAGGGCTCCGCCGCCGCGGACCAGCACCGCCACGGCGATCGCCAGGAAGACGATGACGCCGGTCTGCCACGGCCCGGTGCCCAGCAGGCCGATCAGCACGTCGCCGACGGCGATGCCGAGCACCACCCCGGCGATCAGCTCGACGGTGCGGCGGGTGCGGTTGCCGATGGCCGCGGCGATCACACCGACCGCGGCGGCCGGCGCGAAGGTCGGGTCCTGGTTGCCCAGCACCTCGCGGGCCGTCACCCAGGCCAGGGCCGCGGCCAGACCGGCCTGCACGGCGAGGAGGAGGTACGACTGCAGGCGCCGGTAGGTCTCCCGGCCGGTGCGGCGCAGCCGGGAGTCCGACTCCGCCGCCGCCGCGTCCCCCACGATGCGCATGGCCGGGGTTACCCTGCCCGCCCGGCCCCGAACGTCAGGCGGGGTGGGCCATGACGCCGGTCAGCGCGACGACCCCGGGCAGCCGGGTGTCCTGGCGCAGGAACTGCACCACCACCGGCACCGGCGAGCGCAGCAGGCAGCCGTAGGGACGGTCGAGGCGGACCGCCTCCGGATCGATCAGGTCGTTGACCCGCACGTGCCGGATCCGTCGCGCCCCGACCAGGATCCGGTACGGCCCGACGGGCTCGGCGTCCTCGTAGTAGACGTCCAGGCTGACCTCGGTGTCCTGGTCGGTGGCGTTGAGCACGCAGAGCTGGTCGAAGCTGGTGAACTGCGGTTCGGGACCGTGGCCGGGGAACGGCACGTGCCCGCCGGGAACGACCCACGTGCGGGCACCGAGCTGTGCCGTCACGCCTCCTCCAGCAGCCGGGCCAGGTCCGGGGTGAGGAACACCCCGTCCGGGTCCAGTCGGCGCCGCAACGCCTGGAAGTCGTCCCAGCGGGGATAGAGCGGACGCAGCTCGCGGGCGGTCAGCCAGTGCTTCTTGCCCCAGTGCGGCCGGCCGCCGTACTGCCGGAAGACCGCCTCCATGTCCC
This sequence comes from Micromonospora sp. AMSO12t, assembly GCF_008806585.1. NCBI lineage: Bacteria > Bacillati > Actinomycetota > Actinomycetes > Micromonosporales > Micromonosporaceae > Micromonospora > Micromonospora sp. AMSO12t. Next base: position 1,405 of record NZ_WAAS01000070.1, on the reverse strand, counting down.
GGAAGTACTCCTCGTACGGCAGGGTGGTGTTCTGCAGGCAGGCGATGGTCGCGGTCGGCCGGCCGTAGGCGTTGCTGAGCCAGATGTCGTCGGCGGCGATGCTGCGCACCAGCACCCGCCAGCCGGCGACCCGGCGGTGCCGCTGCCTGATGCGCCGCCGCACCTCCGCGAAGCAGGCCGGCAACGCCTCCACCGGCAGCATGTACTCGATCTCCTCGAACCGCAGTTCCCGGTGGCGGGGGATGGCCCGGTGGGTGGGTGCCACGTGGACCTCGCGGGGCTCGTCCACGGCCGCCGAGCCCGGTACCCGCGGCGCGTGCCACACCCGCTCGTCCGGCGTCTGGTCGACCCGGTTCATGACCCGGACCTGGGTAAGGTCGTTGCGGGGATACCAGTAGAAGTCCATGTTGCGGTTGGTGTGCTGCAACTCGGCCAGGTGCTCCAGGGTCCAGGCGACGGGCGCGCACCAGGACCGGCGGTGCAGCTGGTAGCGGGGTTGCACGGCCAGCGTGACCCGGGTGAGCACGCCGAGGGCGCCCAGGGAGAGCCGGGCCGCCGGCAGGAGCTCCGGGTGGTGGTCCGCGCTGACGTCCACCGTGTCGCCGGTTCCGGTGACCAGCCGGACGCCGGCGACCTGGGTGGAGAGGTTGCCGAAGCCCAGGCCGGTGCCGTGGGTGCCGGTGGCGGTCGCGCCGGCGATCGACTGGTAGTCCACGTCCCCGAGGTTGTCCATCGCCAGCCCCGCGTCGTACAGGCCCTCCCCGAGGGCCTTGAGCTTGGTGCCGGCGCGGACCGTGGCGAGCCCGTCGTCGTCGGCGATCACCCCGGCGAGCCGGTCGAGGCTGGCGAGGATCCCGTCGGTGCGCACCAGCGGGCTGGACGAGTGCCCGGAGCCCACCGGCCGCAGCGTCGTGCCGGTTTCCCGGGCCCGCCGCACCAGCGCCCGCACCTCGTCCTCGTCGGCGGGCTCGGCGTACTCGGCGGGGGTGAACGACAGGCTGCCGGACCAGTTCACGAACTCTCGTCCCACGTCCCCTCCCCCCGCGTCCGGTCAGGCGGCTTACCCGCCGCCGGGTGGGGTAGTCGTGAGCGCGCCGGGCCCGGTGACGTCGAGGACGTCGAGCAGGCCCAGCAGTCCGGCGAGCACGACGGCCTCGTCGTGGGTGAGGGTGATGCTGCGGGTGGCGTCGGGGTCGTCGCCGTCCGGGTAGACCAGCTCACGCCGGCCGCCGACGTGATGGGTCACCACCCCGACGCGCACTCCCGCGTCGGTGGTGAACATGCGGCGCAGCCCGATACCGGGCAGGGGGGTCAGCTCGACGTCCATCGAAGGCTCCAGGTGTGCGGGGAAGGTCGGTCCCGGCCCGGCGGGCGGCCGGGACCGACCTTCCCCGCACACCTGGAG
>NZ_WAAS01000069.1:0-28632 GCF_008806585.1 Micromonospora sp. AMSO12t | reverse complement strand
AGGACCACCAGGGCCAGCCCCTGCACCGCGCCGGCGTCGAGGGACGCCGGCTCCAGCACCCCCAGTCGTACGGTGCCCAGCGGGCCGGTCGAGACCAGCGACGGGGCCACCGAGACCAGGGCCAGCAGCCAGAGCGCGCCCGCGATCGCCGCCACGTTCCATCCCACCGGCGGCTGGAGCAGGACGGCGACGGCGGCACCCGCGCCCACCAGCGCACCGAGGACCGCGCAGATGCCGACGGCCCAGACCGGGTCCATCGAGACGAGTTCGGCCGCCCGGGCCGGCTGCATGCAGAGCGGCGCGACGACGGTGGCGCCCAGCGCGGCGGCGCCGGCGACGGCGAGCAGGCGCCCGGTGCCGGCCAGCCCGCCGTCCCGGCGGGCCAGGCGCTCGGTGAGCACCGCGCCCACCACGGCGGCGTTCGCCGCGAACCAGCCCGCCCAGACGAGCTGGGCCGGCCACTGGTTGATGGTGGCGCCGGTGAAGGTGCCGGAGAGCCGGACGATGCCGAAGCCGAAGGCGATGCCGAGCTGACCGGCCCCGGCCAGCAGGCTCACCCCGAGCGCGGTGAGCAGCAGTCTGCCCCAGGTCCGAAAGGCCATGTCCGGCACGTTACGCACCTGTTGACCAGGCCGCCACCGGCGCGCCGCGAGCGGGGGGCGACCCGCCGGCCGGCGGTTACTTCAGTTCGACCAGCCGGGCCAGGTACGTCGTGTCGCCCACGTTGGTCAGCATGTGCACGGCGCCCGGATCCCGGTAGACCACCCCGCCGGTCGGCTCGTCGGCGTCGATGAGGGTGCCGTCGATCGTCTGTACGACGTTCTTCGCGCCCTGGATCGCCACCACGAGGTACGGGTGGTCGTGCCGGTGCAGCGGCTGCCGCTCGCCCGGCTCCAGCCGGATGTGCCAGACGCGGACGCGGTCGTTCTCGTACACGATCTCCTGGCCCACCGGGCCGAGTTCGAGGTGTGCGTCGGTCATCGGGTTCCGTCCAGTCGGGGGAGCACCTCGGCGGCGATGAGCTCCAGGTGGTCGAGGTCGGCGAAGTCGATCAGGCGCAGGTGCACCCGGGTGGCGCCGACGGCGGCGAACTCGCCGATCCGGTCGACGAGCTGCGCGGGCGAGCCGACCACCGCGTCCTCCGGCGGCAGCGCGCTCGTGGCGTGCAGCGGGGCGGCGCGGCGCTGCGCCTCGGCGTCGGTGCGGCCGATCGCCACCACGATGCCGGCAGAGAGGGTGAGCGGGGCGCGTCCCGACTCGGCCCGGCCGGCCCGGTCGCAGGCCTCCCGCACCCGCTCGTACGCGGCGGCGGTCTCCGCGACGGTCTTGAACGGCATGTTGAACTCGTCGGCGTAGCGGGCGGCGAGGTCGGGGGTGCGCTTCGGGCCGCGTCCGCCCACGATGACCGGTGGGCCGGGCACCTGCACCGGCTTCGGCAGGGCGGGGGCGTCCACCAGCCGGTAGTGGTCGCCGGTGAAGCTGTACGTCTCGCCCGGCGGCGTCCGCCACAGCCCGGTGATGATCTCCAACTGCTCGGCGAGCCGGTCGAAGCGCTCGCCGATGCCCGGGAACGGGATGCCGTAGGAGGTGTGCTCGCGTTCGTACCAGCCGGCGCCGATGCCGAGGTCGACCCGGCCGCCGCTCATCTGGTCCACCTGGGCCACCATCACGGCCAGCGGGCCGGGCAGCCGGAAGGTGGCGGAGGTGACCAGGGTGCCGAGCCGGATCCGGCTGGTCTCGCGGGCCAGCGCGGCCAGCGTCAGCCAGGCGTCGGTCGGGCCGGGGGGCGCGGGCTCGTCACCCATCGCCTGGTAGTGGTCGGCGCGGAGGAAGCCCTCGAAGCCGCCGTCCTCGGCCAGCCGGGCGAAGCGGAGCTGGTCGTCGTAGCTGGCGCCCCGGTGCGGCTCGGTGAAGACGGTGACCCGCATGCTCATCGTGTTTCCGCGCCGGCTGTCACCGGCAGGTCCCGCTCCATGAGGAGTTCGTGCAGGTCGGCGCTGACCCGGGCGACGTCCGCCAGGTGCGCGTTGCGGCCGAGGGTGCGCGGTCGCGGGATGTTCACGTCGACCACCTTGCGGATCCGGCCGGGGCGAGGGCTGAGTACGACCACCCGGTCGGCCAGCAGCACCGCCTCGTCGATCGAGTGGGTGACGAAGACGACGGTGGCCCCGGACGTCATGTGCACGCGCTGCAACTCGCCGGAGAGTTCCTCGCGGGTGAGCGCGTCGAGCGCGGAGAACGGCTCGTCCATCAGCATCACCCGGGGCTCGCCGATCAGCGACCGGCACAGCGAGACGCGCTGCTGCATGCCGCCGGAGAGTTCGTGCGGCAGCCGCTTCTCGAAGCCGCCCAGTCCGGCGAGTTCCAGCAGTTGCCGGGCCCGGTCGCGGTGCTTGGCCCGCTTCCAGCCGAACATCTCGACCGGCAGCAGGACGTTGTCCAGGACGGTGCGCCAGGGGAGCAGGGCCGGCCGCTGGAAGAGCATCGCGATGTCCGGGCGGGGCTTGGTGATCGGCGCACCGGCCACGGTGATCCTGCCCTCGCTGACCGGGAGCAGGCCGGCGATCAGACGCAGCATCGTGGACTTGCCGCAACCGGAGCGGCCGAGTACGGCGACGAACTCGCCCGCCGCCACGTCGAGGTCGATGCCGCGCAGCGCCTCGACCCGGCCGCTGCGGCCGTCGAAGGTGCGGGACACCCCGGAAAGCTTGATCATCTCCGGCGGACCTCCTGAGTCGGCGATCAGCGATCGCGGCCCAGGGTAACCGCCTGGTGTGGACGACACGACGTCCGGGGTGGAAGCGAGGATTTTTCCGTAACGAAACCCATACGCCGGGCATTGTCAGGGCCGGTTTCTCGTACGCTGTGCCAGCTAAGAGTCCCCTCACGACGGTTTGCCGGCCCAACCCCTCGGCCGGCCCGCCAGACAACCCCCTCCGGCGGCGGCGTGCCGCTCCGGTCGGAAAGGACATGGTGCACTGATGAGAAGGCTGACCCGTACGGTCGCTGCCGCTGCGCTGGCCACCGCCCTCGCCCTGGTCTCCGGGTGCAGCGGCGACTCGGACTCCGGCGCCGACGCCAAGGGCGGCAACGGCGCGGCGTTGGAGAAGGTGACCTACCTCACCTCGTTCGGCAACTTCGGCCGTGACTCCTACGCCTGGGTCGCTAAGGAGAAGGGCTTCTTCAAGGAGGCCGGGTTCGACGTCGACATCAAGCCGGGTCAGGGCACCAACGCCGTGATCTCGACAATCGTCGGCGGCCAGGCCCAGTTCGGCCCGATCGACCTCACCGGCGGTCTGCTCCAGCTCGGCGGCGGCCAGGCCAAGGACTTCGTCGCGGTCGCCGCGATCCAGCAGCGCACGATGGCCGCCATCGCCACCGTCGAGGGCAAGGGCATCGCGTCGCCGAAGGACCTGGAGGGCAAGAAGCTCGCCGACACCGAGGGCTCCGTCGTGCGCAACCTCTTCCCGACGTACGCCCGGATGGCCGGCGTGGACGCCAGCAAGGTGACCTGGGTGCCCGGCCAGGCGCAGGCCCTGATGGGCATGCTCGGCTCCGGCACGGTGGACGGCATCGGCCAGTTCGTCGTCGGCCAGCCCACGATCGAGACGGTGACCAAGCAGAAGGCCGTCATGTTGCCCTACAGCAACGTGATGCAGGACCTCTACGGCAACGTGCTGATCACCTCCTCCAAGATCGCCAAGGAGAAGCCGGAGATGGTCAAGCGGTTCACCGGGGCCCTGTTGAAGGGCCTGGACTACGCGCTGACCAACCCGCAGGAGGCGGGCGAGCTGCTGAAGAAGAACGTCGACGCCGCCAACCCCGCCGCGGCCGCCGCCGAGCTCCAGCTCATGGCCGGCTACGTGCGCTCCAGCAACTCCGGCACCCAGCTCGGCACCCTGGACAGCGGCCGGGTCGCCAAGAGCATCGCGATCCTGCAGGGCGCCGGCGCGCTCAAGCAGAACATCACCCCCGACCAGATCATCGACTTCAGCCTCGCGCCGAAGGCCTGACAGCCGCCCACCGTGGCACGGGGGGTGCGGTCGACCGGGGCGACCCGGTGGACCGCACCCCCCGTCGCGTGCCGGCCCGGCCGGCAGGAGAGGAGAAATCCGTGACGGAGACGACCGGTACCCGGTCCGTCCGCACCGGAACGGAGCCCGCGCACCGGCCCACGGCCCCGCGCCGCTCCGGCGTACGCCCGGCAGCCGTCGGGCTGCCGCTGCTCGGCGCGGTGATCACGGTGGCCGCCTGGTGGCTGGTCACGTCGGGCCTGCAACTGGTGCACCCGGTGTCGCTGCCCCCGCCGCAGGCGGTGTGGAAGGCGCTGGTCGCGGGCGCCGACGTGCTGATGCCGGCGCTGGGCGTCACCACCACGATGACGGTGGTCGGCTTCCTGTTGTCGGCGGTGGCCGGGGTGCTGATCGGGATGGCCCTGGCCGGCTCCCGCCGCGTCGAGCGGATGTTCGCGCCGCTGCTGGTGGCGGTCAACGCGGTGCCGAAGATCGCCCTCGGGCCGCTGCTGGTGGTCTCGGTCGGCTGGGGTACGAAGCCGATCCTGACCATGGTGTTCCTGCTCTGCTTCTTCCCGGTCGTGCTCTCCACGGCGACCGGTCTCACCACCACCCCCAACGACCTGGCCGAGCTGGCCCGGTCGCTGAACGCCTCGTGGTGGCAGGCGTTCCGCAAGGTGCGCCTCCCCGCCGCGCTGCCGCAGATCTTCGTCGGGCTCAAGGTGGCGATGCCGCTGGCCGCGATCGGCGCGGTGATCGGCGAGTTCTACTCCGACAAGCCGGGGCTGGGCTACCAGATCCTGCAGTACAACGGCGTGGGGGACACCGCGACCGCCTGGGCGGCGATCGTGCTGATCGCGCTGATGAGCATCCTGCTCTACAGCGCACTGTCCCTGGTCGAGCGGCTCGCCCTGCCGTGGGTCCGCGCCACCACGTCGGCCCGCTGACCCGCTCGGACGGTCGATGGTGTGGCCCGCCGGGGTACGGCGGGCCACACCGGCGCGCTGGTCCGACGCGGTCCCGTGCGCCGGATCCCGTCCACCACCGACCGGTCGGTCAGCCCGCGAGGCGCCAGCGTCCGTTGCGCGCGACCAGGGTGGTGAGGGCCTGCGGCATCAGGCCGGAGTGGTTGTCCGGGGTCATCCGGATCGGCCCGGAGAGACCGTCCAGCTGGGTCGTCTCCAGCACGTTCCGGACGCCGTCGCGGTCGACCTCGCCAGGCTCGCCGCCCGAGCGGAGTTCGGCGTCGGCGATGAGCTGCACCGCGTCGGCCGCGAACGAGGAGGATCCGTTGTAGCCGCCGAAGCGGGCGGTGTAGTCCTGGAACCACTGGCGGCGGGCCGCCTTGGCCGGGGTGGTGGCGATGACGTCGTCGATCACCATGGTCTGGGTGAAGACCAGCGTGGTGCGTTCGGTCGCCCCGGACGCGGCACCGAGGAAGAGGTCGCCGGCCGCCGTCGCGTCGAAGAAGAGTTCGCCCTTGTACTTGGCCTGCTGGGCGGCGGTGGCGGCCAGCGTCGCCTGCTCCGCCGGGGTCCAGACGACCAGCGCGTCCGGCTTCTTGTCGATCAGGTCCTTGACCGGCTTGGCGACGTCGGTGGCGGTGGTGCGCACGGCCTCCTCGCGCAGCAGTTTGACGCCGGCCTTCGCGAACTCGGCGCGCAGCGCGGTCAACCCCTCGCGGCCGTAGGCGTCGTCGCTGTGCAGCACGCCCGCCTTGCGGACGCCCTTGCGGCGCATCTCGCCGGCGAGGGCGGCGGCGCTGTCGGCCGCGTTCGGGGAGAGCTTGAACACGTACCGCCGGTCGGCGACCGGGGTGGACACGGCGCTGGAGGCGGCGAGCGCAATGGTGGGAATTCGCTTCTCGTTGATGGTGCGGACGGCACCGACGGCGCATTCGTTGCAGCCGCCCATGATGATGGCGCTGACTTGGGAATCAGCGCTGAAGTCACCGATGTTGCGCAGCGACTCGCTCGCGTCCGACCGGTTGTCCTTCACCCGCAGCTCGACCTTCCGGCCGTTGAGCGCGCCGGAGGAGTTCAGCTGCTCGACCTTCAGTTCCAGCGCCCGCTGGTACGCCTTGCCGACGGGCGCGGCCGCGCCGGAGAGCTCGAGGTCCGCGGCGATGACGATGGGACTCGTGTCCTGCTCGTCCGCCCCGAACTGGCAGCCGGTGAGCGTGGTGGCCAGCACGGCCGATGCGAGCGCCGCGGCGGTCGCGGAGCGGATGGGGCTCAACTCAGTCCTCCAGATGCGGCCCGGGCGGTACCCGGTCACCGCCGGGTTGTCCGTCCTCAGTAGAGGAACGGGATCGGTCTGCCGTACGGTGTGCGCGAAGCCTGCAAAACCTTGCCAACGCCGCGCCCCGCGGTCAAGCGGAGCCTCGGATGCGTTTCGGGACACGTATCCCACATGGTGGGGCAACGGGAAGTTTGCAAACGCTTACTAATACGACACGGATGACCACTCTGGAGTTACATGCCCTGTTCACGGGCATGGAGAATTGAAGGTATTAGTTGACCGGATCACGGGATGCGAGCCCTCAGACCGTTTCCTACCCCGCCGCGACTTCCCAAACAGGATCAGTTCTGATGAAATCGCGGCCGTGCCGCGTGTGGCGCAGTCCGCTGCACCGGGCGCGAGTCGGCGGGGCAGGCGTGGAAGAAACGACGGAGGCGATGTCGTGAGCACCGGACCGACGACCCTGCCCGCGAGTGGCGACACCGAACAGCCCAAGCGGCGTCGGCTGCCCCGGCTCCGCGACGTGCGGATCCGCTCCAAGCTCGCCCTGATCCTGGTCGTGCCGGTCGCCGCGGTGCTCGCGTTGGCCACGGTCCGACTCGTCGCCGTCGGTGAGAACACCTTCGACGCCAACCAGGCCCGGGCGCTGACGGCGCTCTCCATCGACGTCTCCGCGTTGACGCAGGACCTGCACGCCGAGCGGATGGCCGCCGCCGCCTTCCTGTCGACGCCGCAGCAGAAGGCCGACGCCTACAACCTGCGGGTGCGCAGCACCGACGAGCGGGTCGAGGCGTACCGGGCGGAGCGCGGACGGGTCGGCGAGGTGCCGGCCGCCGTACGGGAGCGGCTGGCGACCATCGACGAGCACCTGGAGACGCTCGCCAGCACCCGGCAGGAGGTGCTGGACCGCCAGCAGATGGCGGTCGCCGAGGCGGCGCTCCGCTACGGGGTCATCATCACCGACCTGGTCGCGTACGGCGACGGGCTGGCCCAGCTGCCCGGCGACGAGCGGCTCTCGGACGCCCGGCGCGCGGTCGCCGCGTTCGCCCGCGCCAAGGCGGCCGTCGCCGAGGAGCAGTCGGTCGTCTACACCGCCCTCGTCGCCGGCAAGCTCGACGAGGAGCAGTTCTCCTCCTTCGTGGCCACGCTGACCAGCCAGCAGGAGGCGCTGGTCGCCTTCTCCCTGGCCGCCGACCCGACCCAGCGCGCCCTGGTCGACAGCACGGTCTCCGGTGACGCGGTCACCCTCGCCGACCGGGTGGCCGCCGACATCACCCGCTCGGTCGGGCAGACCTCGCCCGTGACCGCCCAGGACGCCACCGCCGCCATCGGCGCGGTCAACGACCTCATGCGGTGGGCCGAGATCCGGCTCCAGGACCGGCTGCTCAGCCAGGCCGACCAGGCCCGGTCGGACGTCATCCGGCAGGCCTTCATCGAGACGGCGCTGGTGCTGCTGACCCTCATCGTCGCGGTGACCCTCGCCGTGGTGCTGGCCCGCTCGCTCAACCACTCGCTGCGCCGGCTGCGGGAGGGCGCCCTCTCGGTGGCGAACCACGACCTGCCGGACGCGGTCAAGCGGCTGCAGAACGTCGGCAACGTCGGCGACGGCGGCGTCGAGGAGATCGTCCGGCAGGTACGCGACCCGATCCAGCTCAACAACCGCGACGAGGTGGGCCAGGTCGCGCTCGCCTTCAACGTCGTACACCGCGAGGCGGTCCGGGTGGCGGCCGAGCAGGCCGCGCTGCGTACCAGCGTCTCGGCGATGTTCCTCAACCTGGCCCGGCGCAGTCAGACCCTGGTCGACCGCATGATCGGCGAGCTCGACGCGATCGAGCGCGGCGAGGAGGACCCGAAGCGGCTCGCGCAGCTCTTCGAGCTGGACCACCTCGCCACCCGGATGCGCCGCAACGACGAGAACCTGCTCGTCCTGGCCGGCGCCGACTCCGCCGTGCCGCGCCGCGACGACGCCCTCCTGGTGGACGTGCTGCGGGCCGCGCAGTCCGAGGTGGAGCTCTACAACCGGATCGAGTTCGGCACCGTCGACACCGACATCTCGGTGGCGGCACACGCGGTCAACGACGTGGTGCGGCTCGTCGCCGAGCTGCTCGACAACGCCACCCGCTTCTCGCCGCCGACCACCACCGTGGTCGCCGACGCCCGACGGATCCGGGACTACGTCCTGATCCAGGTCGAGGACCGGGGCCTCGGCCTGACCGACGACCAGCTCGACTCGCTCAACCGGCGACTGGCCGCCCCGCCGAGCGTCGACGTCGCGGCGTTCCGGCTGATGGGTCTGGCCGTGGTCAGCCGGCTGGCCTCCCGCTACAGCATCCGCGTGGAGCTGCGCCGCAACGTGGAGGGCGGCACCGTCGCCCAGGTGACGCTCCCCGCCGCGACGGTGGTGCTGCCGCCCGTACACAGCCGGGACCAGCAGATCACCCGCCCCCGGCAGCCGCTCGCGGTCGAGCAGAACCCGCTCACCCCGGCCGGCCTCGGCGAGCCGGCCGGCGCGGGGCGTACCGCCTCGGCCACCCTCACCGACCAGTGGCGGTCCGCCGCCCCGACGCCGTGGCAGGCCCCGGAGCAGGCGCGGGACACCGCAGCCCCGGTGCAGGCCGGCGGCCTGATGTCGCCGCCCCCGGCGGCACCCCCGACCCGGCCTTCCTTCGCCGGCGGAGGCCCCTCGGTCGGTACGCCGACCGTCGCATACCCCACGGTCGACGCGCTGCCCAAGCGCATCCCCGCCGGCACCACCCGCTCGGGGCTGCCCAAGCGGCAGCCGCAGGCACAGCTCGTGCCCGGCGGGATCGAACCCCGGAGCGGCCGCGACCGCAGCCGGCGTACCCCGGACGAAGTTCGGGGCCTGTTGTCGGCCTACCACCGCGGCGTGCAGCGCGGCCGGGCGGCCGGCACGGACCAGGACAGCACCTCGACCAAGGAGACGAGTCGATGAACAGGCCAGCGGCCATGCAGGACATGAGTTGGTTGCTCACCAACTTCGCCGACAGCGTGGCGGGGATCGCCCACGTGGTGGCGGTGTCCGCCGACGGGCTGCTGCTCGCCTCCTCGCGGGACCTGCCCGCGGACCGGGCGGACCAGCTCGCGGCGATCACCTCGGGCGTGGTCAGCCTGACCGAGGGCGCCGCCCGGATGTTCAGCGCCGGCGGTGTGCTCCAGACGGTCATCGAGATGGACAGCGGCTACCTGTTCCTGATGTCGATCAGCGACGGCTCGTCGATGGCCGTGCTGGCGGCCCGCAGCTGCGACGTCGGTCAGGTGGGTTACGAGATGGCGCTGCTGGTCGAGCGGGTCGGTGCGGCGCTGGTGCCGCTGCCCCGGGACGCGGTGCGGTCCTAGCGGGCGCGACGCGCGGACGTGCGTCGCCAGGAACGAGAGGATCCGGTGCCCGACCAGGGGCCCGGCCGGGAGAGGAGGTGATCGTCGATGGACCAACGGCGCGTGGACCCACGTGGTGCGCTGGTACGGCCGTACGCGGTCACCCGCGGCCGGACCGAGGCCCGGATGGACATCGCCCTGGAGGCGGTCCTGACGGCCAGCGCGACCCAGGCTGCGGAGGCCCGCTTTGCGGGGCACGACAAGCACCGCATCGCCAACGTTTGTGAGGGCCGGGCGCAGTCGCTGGCCGAGATCTCCGCGTACACCCGGATGCCGCTGGGCGTCACCCGGGTGCTGGTCGCCGACATGGTGGCCGAGAGCCTGCTGACGCTACACACTGCCGCTCCCGCCGAGGGGTTCGAGGAGCGGATGGAAATCCTTGGAAGGGTGCTAAGTGGACTTCGCAGGCTATGACCCCGCCGGGGCCCGCCGAAACCGGGGAATCATCTCCGCGAAGATCGTGGTCGCGGGTGGCTTCGGCGTGGGCAAGACGACCCTGGTCGGCGCGATCTCGGAGATCACCCCGCTGAGAACCGAGGCGGTGATGACCGCGGCCGGTGTCGGCATCGACGACCCGTCCAAGGTGCCGGGGAAGCAGACCACCACGGTCGCCATGGACTTCGGCCGGATCACCATGGCCGAGGACCTGATCCTGTACCTCTTCGGCACGCCCGGCCAGACCCGGTTCTGGTTCATGTGGGACGAGATCATCAAGGGCGCCGTGGGGGCGGCCGTGCTGGTGGACACCCGCCGGATCACCGACGCCTTCGCGCCGCTGGACTACTTCGAGAACCGTCGGCTGCCGTACGTCGTGGCGTTGAACCGCTTCGACGGCGCGCCGCAGTACGAGCTGGAGGAGGTCCGCGAGGCGCTGGCCATCTCGCCGGACGTGCCGCTGGTGCTGACCGACGCCCGGCACCGGGACGCGGTCAAGCAGGTGCTGGTGACCGTCGTCGAGCACGCCATGCTCCGCCTCGAGGCCGAGCACGGCCGGGGCTACCCGGCGCCGGTCGGCTGATCGGGACGGCTCCCGCCTCCGGGTCGCGTCAGTCGACCCGGAGGCGGTAGCCGCGCTTGACGACCGTCTGCACCACCCGGGGCGCGCGCAACCCGGCGCGCAGCCGGGCCACCGCCATCTCCACGGCGTGCTCGTCGGCGCCGCGCGGCAGCGTACGCAGCAGGGCGGTCCGGGACAGCACCCGACCCGGCGAGCCGCACAGCGCCCGCAGCACCGCCATCGGCGCCGGCGCGAGCGGACGCAGTTCGCCGTCGACCACGGCGGCGTGCCCGCGTAGCGTGAGCAGGTGACCGGCCACCTTCAGGGTGACCGTCCGGCGCGGCAGTTCGTCGACGATGGTCCGGACCAGGGCGCCCAGGCGGGCCCTGGCCGGCGCGCTGACCGGCACCCCGCGCCGCAGCAGCGGCTCCGCGGTGACCGCGCCCACGCAACTGGCGAGCACGTCGCCCCGGAACGCGTCCAGCACCGCCTCGGAGCGGTCCCCGGCGGCGCGCAGCAGCGCCTCGGCCGCCGGGGCCGAGGTGAAGGTGACCGCGTCGACCAGCCGGCCGGCGACCAGGTCGATCAGCCGGTGCAGCGGGGCCGGGTCGGTCGGCGGCGCCCAGCGGTAGACGGGCACCTCGATCACGGTGGCCCCGGCAGCCTCCAGCGCCAGCGTGCACTCGGGCTGCCGCTCGCCGTGCAGCTGCATGGCGACCACCTGCCCGGCCACGCCGCGCCGGCACAGGTGCTCGATCACCTCGTCGCAGCTCTCCGAGTCGGGTGACCACTGGTCGTGCAGGCCGGCGGCCCGGATGGCCCCGCGCGCCTTGGGCCCGCGGGCCACCACGTACGCGTCCGCCAGGACGTTGCGCAGCGGCTCGGCCAGCCCCCAGCCCTCGGCCGCCTCCAACCAGCCGCGCATGCCGATGCCGGTGTTGGCCATCAGGACGTCCGGCGGCCGGTCCAGGCAGGCCCGGGTGGCCTCCCGCAGGTCGGTGTCGTCGGCCAGCGGCACGATCCGCAGGGCCGGGGCGATCACCACCCGGGCGCCGCGCCGTTGGAGCAGCGCGGCGAGTTCGTCCCGCCGGCGGTCGGCGGTCACCCCGATGGTGAAGCCCGCCAGTTCGTCGCGCATTCACTCCTCCTGTCGCAGCCGCACCTCGACCAGGCCGTCCCGGCAGCGCACGTCGTGCCGGGGAGCGGCGACGCCGGGCAGGTCCAGGCAGACCCCGGTGCGCAGGTCGTATACCTGCTTGTGCAGGGGCGAGGCGACCGTCGGCACCCCGCCCCGGCTGCCGACGATTCCCCGCGACAGCACGTACGCCCCGGAGACCGGGTCGCGGTTGTCGAGGGCGAACAGCCCGTCGGCGGTGCGGAAGAGAGCCACCTGCACGCCGTCGACGAGCGCGGCGACGCCCCGGTCGGGGTCCAGCCGGTCGAGCGGGCAGACCGGCGTCCAGGTGCGCGTCGGGTTGGGCATCGTGATCGTCATCGCCGTACCTCCGGCAGTCGGGGCGTCGTGGTGGTCATCGCCGCACCTCCGGCATGCCCAGCGTGACCGGCTGCCGGCCCTCGCCGACCTGCGCCGGGCCCACCGGGACCGGTTGGCCCCGCTCGCGCGCGAACGTGATGGACGGGTCGGGCACCCCGGGGGCGTTGACGAAGGAGTCGAACCGGCGCAGCCGGACCGGGTCCTCCAGCACGTCGCGCCACTCGTCGGAGTAGGCGTCGACGTGCCGGGCCATCGCGGCGTCGAGTTCGGCGCAGAGGCCGAGCGAGTCGTCCACGATCACCGCGCGGAGGTGGTCCAGCCCGCCCTCCATCGCCTCGATCCAGGCGGCGGTGCGTTGCAGCCGGTCGGCGGTGCGGATGTAGTACATCAGGAACCTGTCGATGAGCTGGACCAGCGCCTCCGTCGACAGGTCGGTGGCGAAGAGGTCGGCGTGCCGGGGCCGGAAGCCGCCGTTGCCGCCGACGTAGAGGTTCCAGCCGGTCTCGGTGGCGATGATGCCGAAGTCCTTGCTGCGCGCCTCGGCGCACTCGCGGGCGCAGCCCGAGACCGCCGACTTGATCTTGTGTGGACCGCGCAGCCCCCGGTAGCGCAGCTCCAGGGCGACGGCCAGCCCGACCGAGTCCTGCACCCCGTACCGGCACCACGTCTCGCCGACGCAGGACTTCACCGTGCGCAGCGCCTTGCCGTACGCGTGGCCGGACTCGAAGCCGGCGTCGACCAGCCGGCGCCAGATCTGCGGCAGCTGGTCGACCCGGGCCCCGAACAGGTCGATCCGCTGCCCGCCGGTGATCTTCGTGTAGAGCTGGAAGTCCCGGGCCACCTCGCCGATCACGATGAGCTTCTCCGGGGTGATCTCGCCGCCGGGGATCCGGGGCACCACCGAGTAACTGCCGTCGCGTTGCAGGTTGGCCAGGAAGTGGTCGTTGGTGTCCTGCAACGACGCCTGCTCCCCGTCCAGCACGTGGCCGGTACCGAGGGAGGCGAGGATCGAGGCGACCACCGGCTTGCAGATGTCGCAGCCGCGGCCCCGGCCGTGCTCGGCGACGAGCTGCGAGAAGGTGCGGATGCCGCGTACCCGGACGATGTCGAAGAGTTCCTGCCGGCTGACGTCGAAGTGCTCGCAGAGCGCGGTGGACTGCCGCACCCCAGCCGCGTCGAGGAGCTGCTTGAGCATCGGCACGCAGGAGCCGCAGCTCGTACCCGCCCGGGTGCACGCCTTCAGCGCCGGCACGTCCGCGCAGCCGCCGGCGATCGCCGCGTCCACGTCCGCGCGGGTCACCGCGTTGCAGGAACAGACCTGCGCGGTGGCGGGCAGCGCGCCGGCGCCCACGCCCGCCGCGCCCTCCGGGGCGAGCAACGCCAGCGGCGGCCCGGGCAGCGGGCCGCCGACGCTGGCCCGCAGCGTCGGGTACGCGCTCGCGTCGCCGACCAGCACCCCGCCGAGCAGGGTCTGCGCGTCGTCGGAGAGGACCAGCTTGGCGTAGACCCGGGTGGCCGGGTCGGTGAACGTCACGTCGAGGCAGCCCGGCGTCGTGCCGTGCGCGTCGCCGAACGAGGCCACGTCCACGCCGAGCAGCTTCAGCTTGGTGGCGGTGTCCGCGCCGGGGAAGGTGGCCGCCCCGCCGACCAGCCGGTCGGCGACGACCTCGGCCATGGCGTACCCGGGGGCGACCAGGCCGTGGCAGACGCCGTCGACCGCCGCGCACTCGCCGACCGCCCAGATCCGCTCGTCGGCGGTACGGCAGGCGCCGTCGACCAGCACGCCGCCGCGCGGGCCCAGGGCGAGCCCGGCCGCCCGGGCCAACTCGTCGCGGGGCCGGATGCCCGCCGCGACCACCACCAGGTCGGCGTCGAGCACGCTCCCGTCGGCCAGTTCCAGCCCGGCGACCGTGCCGTCCGGGCCGGACCGGATCGCGGTGGTGGCCACGCCCAGGTGGGTGGTCACGCCCAGCTCGTCGACGTACCGGCGGAGCATCGCGCCACCGGCCGTGTCCACCTGCACCGGCATCAGCCGGGGCGCGAACTCCACCACGCTGGTGTCCAACCCGAGCAGCCGCAGCGCGTTCGCCGCCTCCAGCCCGAGCAGCCCGCCGCCGATCACCGCCCCCGTCCGCCGGCCCGCCGCGTGCTCCCGGATCGCCTCCAGGTCGTCCAGCGTCCGGTAGACGAAGACCCCGGGCAGGGACGCGCCGGCCACCGGCGGCACGAACGCGGACGAGCCGGTGGCCAGCACCAGCGCGTCGTACGGGTGCTCGCCGGTCGCGGTGCGCACCAGCCGCCGCTCCCGGTCGATCTCCGTGGCCGGCTCACCCAGGCGCAGCTCCACCCCGTCGTCGGGGGTGTGCAGGCTCAGCTCCTCGGCGCCGACCCCGTCGAAGAACGCCGAGAGCCGCACCCGGTCGTACGCCGGGCGGCTCTCCTCGGCGAGCACGGTGACCCGCCACCGCCCCCCGGGGTCACGGGCGCGCAGCGCGTCGACGAAGCGCTGCCCCACCATGCCGTTGCCGACGACGACCAACCTGCTGATTCGCCCGCTCATGACCGCACTCCGCTCCGCTGCGTGCCGTCATGAGGCACCGTCGCACTGAGTTTGTTGATTCGCTCGCTCATGACCGCACCTCCGCCGAATCCACCTCGGACAGCCAGCCGACGATGCCGGCGACCGCGTCCCGGCAGCCGCCGCACCCCGTGCCGGCCCGGGTCGCGGCGACCACGGCGTCGACCGTCCGGGCCCCGGCACGCCAGCAGCCCACCAGCGCCCCCTTGCTGACGTTGTTGCACTGGCAGACGGTCGCCGCGTCCGGCATCAGGGCCGGCGTCGCGGCGGGCGCCGCTGCCGTCGCGCCGAACGCCCGGCCGAGCAGCAGCGAGCGCCGGTCGGCCGGCACCGGCTGGCCCCGGTCGAAGAGCTGGATGACCGTGCCGACCGCCGGGTTGTCGCCGAGCAGGATCGCGGCGGTCAGCCGCTCGTCGTGGATGCGCAGCCGGGCGTACGTGCCCCGGGACGGGTCCGCGAAGGTCAGCTCCTCGCCGGCCCCGCCGTCGCCCGGGTCACCCATGGCGGCGAGGTCGATGCCGGTCGCCTTGAGCCGGGTCACCACCGGGCGGGGCCGGTAGCGGGCCTGCGGGTCCTCTCCGGTGAGCACCTGCGCCACCACCCGGGCCTGCGCCCAGGCCGGGGCGACCAGCCCGGTGAGGTTGCCGTCGTGCTGGGCGCAGTCGCCGACCGCCGAGATGCGCGGGTCGCTGGTGCGCAGCCGGTCGTCGACCAGCACGCCCCGTTCCACGGCCAGCCCGGCCGCGTGGGCGAGGGCGGTGTCGGGGCGTACCCCGCAGGAGAGGACCAGCAGGTCGGCGGCGAGTGATCGGCCGTCGGCCAGGTCGAGGCGGACCCCGTCGGCGTCCGCGACCACCCCGGTGGCCGACACGGCCAGGTGGGTGGTCACCCCGAGGCCCGCGAGCGTGCCGGCCAGGACGGCCGCGCCGGCCGGGTCGAGCTGCCGCTCCATCAGGTACGGCACCGGGTGCACCACGCCCACGTCGAGGCCCCGGGCGGCGAGCCCGCGGGCCGCCTCCAGCCCGAGCAGCCCGCCACCGAGCACCAGGGCGCTGCGCGCGCCGTCGGCCACGGCGAGGATCCGGCGGCAGTCGTCAAGCGTGCGGAACGGCACCACCCGCTCCGGCAGCCCGGGCCCGGCCAGCCCGGGCAGCGGCGGCACCACGGCCCGGCTCCCGGTGGCGAGCACCAGATGGTCGTACGCGACGCGGTCGCCGTCGTCGGTGTGGACCGTGCCGGCGGCGCGGTCGACGGCGGTGACCGTCACGCCGGTACGCAGGTCGACGCCCTGCCCGGCGGCCTCGGCCAGCTCCACGTCCGGCTCGCCGACCTTGCCCGCCAGCAGGGTGGAGAGCATGATCCGGTTGTACGCCCGGTGCGGCTCCGCGCCGAGCACGGTGACCTTCCGGTCCCCGCCCCGGGCGTGCAGCTCGCCGGCCAGCCGGGAACCGGCCATCCCGTTGCCGATGATCACGACGCGTTCGCTCACGGCCGCGTCACCGGGCCCTGCCGGACGATTCGCTCGCTCATGGTTGCTCCACCCTCTCCAGCCGGACGGCGCAGATCTTGAACTCCGGCATCCCGGAGACCGGGTCGACGGCGTCGTTGGTGACCGAGTTGGCCCGCGCGCCGCCGCCCCAGTGGAACGGCGCGAAGACGGTGTCCGGCCGGATCGCGGTGCTGAACCGGGCCGGCGCGCAGAACTCGCCCCGACGGGAGACCACCCGCACCGGCTCGCCGTCGCCGATGCCGAGCCACCCGGCCAGGTCGGGGTGCAGTTCGACGAACGCGTCCGGGGCGGCCCGGCGCAGTGCGGCGACCCGGCGGGTCTGGGTGCCCGACTGGTACTGCGCGAGGACCCGGCCGGTGGTGAAGTGCAGCGGGTACTCGGCGCACACCTCCTCGGCCGCCGGCCGGTGCTCCACGGCGTGGAACCGGGCCCGCCCGTCGGGGGTGGGAAAGCGGTCGGCGAAGAGCCGGGGGGTGTCCGGGCCGCCCTCGGCCGGGCAGGGCCAGAACACCCCGTCGCGTTCGTCGATCCGCTCCCAGCTCACCCCGGCGTAGTCGGCGATCCCGCCGGCCGAGGCCCGCCGCAGCTCCGCGAACACGACCCGCGGATCGCTGGCGTCCGCCCCACCGGCACCACCCTGGAGGCGGGCGGTGAGGTCGGCGAGGATCTCCAGGTCGGTACGGACGCCGGGCGGCGGCGGGCGCAGCGCGCGGCGGCGCAGCACCCGGCCCTCCAGGTTGGTCATCGTGCCGTCCTCCTCGGCCCACTGGGCCGTGGGCAGCACCACGTCGGCGAGCGCGGCGGTCTCGGAGAGCAGGAAGTCGGCGACCACCAGCAGGTCGAGATCGCGTAGCCGGCCCTCGATCCGGGCGGCCCGGGGCGCGGAGACCACCGGGTTGGAGCCGAAGACCAGCAGCGCCTTCGGCCCGTCGGGCGTGCCCAGCGAGTCCAGCAGCTCGTACGCCGGCACGCCCGGCCCGGGCAGCTCGTCGGCCGGCACCCCCCAGACCCCGGCGACGTGTTCCCGGGCGGCCGGGTCGTCGATCCTGCGGTAGCCGGGAAGCTGGTCGGCCTTCTGCCCGTGCTCCCGCCCGCCCTGCCCGTTGCCCTGCCCGGTCAGGCAGCCGTAGCCGGAGCCGGGGCGGCCGGGCAGCCCGAGGGCGAGCGCCAGGTTGACGAAGGCGGCGACGGTGTCGACGCCCTTGGCGTGCTGCTCGGCGCCGCGCGCGGTCAGGATGATCACGCGTTCGGCGGTGCCGAGGGCCCGGGCGGTCGCCTCCAGGTCGGCCACCGGCACCCCGGAGAGCGCCTCGGCGCGGGCCGGCCACCAGCCGGCCACGCTGCGGCGGACCGCCTCGAAGCCGGTGGTGCGGGCGGCCACGTACTCCCGGTCGATCCAGCCCTCGGTGAGCGCGACGTGCAGCAGCGCGTTCGCCACCGCCAGGTCGGTGCCGGGCAGGGGTTGCAGGTGCAGGTCGGCCTGGCGGGCGGTGGCGGTGACCCGGGGGTCGACCACGATCAGCCGGCCGCCGCGCTCGCGCTGCTCGGTCAGCCAGCGCACCAGCGGGGGCATGGTCTCCGCCGGGTTCGCGCCGACCAGCAGCAGCGTGTCGGCCCGGCCCAGGTCGGCCAGCGGGAACGGCAGGCCCCGGTCGATGCCGAAGGCGCGCATCCCGGCCGCCGCCGCCGAGGACATGCAGAACCGTCCGTTGTAGTCGATGTGCCTCGTGCGCAGCGCCACCCGGGCGAACTTCCCCAGCGCGTACGCCTTCTCGTTGGTGAGCCCGCCGCCGCCGAAGACGGCGACCGCGTCGCGGCCGTGTCGCTGCTGGACGGTGCGCAGGCCGGTGACGATCCGGTCGAGGGCGGCGGCCCAGCTCGCCGGGCGCAGTTCGCCGCTGGCCGCGTCCCGCAGCAGCGGGGTGGTCAGCCGCTCGGGGTGGTCGAGCAGTTCGGCGGCGGTCCAGCCCTTCTGGCAGAGGCCGCCCCGGTTGGTGGGGAACTGCCGGGGGAGCACCGTCGCCCGGCCGGCCTCCTCACGCAGCGTCATCCCGCACTGGAGGGCGCAGTACGGGCAGTGCGTCGCCACCTCCCGGGGCGTCCGCCCCGGTCCGGTCGCCGCGTGTGCACAATCTGTCATGTCGGCAAAGCGTGCCGGGGGGCGATTTCCGGTCCGGGTCCCGTCTGTTTCGGTCCTGTCAAGAGCCGCTCACACCGCATGCGGGCACCGGGCCGGCTCGCGTTTACAATATGGGACAGCAATCCTGACATTTGGGAGGCGCGATGAACGTGGCCGAGGCCTTCGACGCGGTGGCGGGCAGCTACGACGAGGCCCGACGGCGCCTGGTGCCCTGCTTCGACGCCTTCTACGGCACCGCCGTCGAGGTGGCCGCGCCGCCGCTGCGGGCCGCGCTCGCCGCGGGGCGTACCCCGGAGGTGCTGGACCTGGGCGCGGGCACCGGGCTGCTGTCGCTGCTGCTCGCCGCGGCGGTGCCGGGGATCCGGCTGACCCTGGTGGACGCCGCGCCGGCCATGCTCGCCGTCGCCGCCGACCACCTGCGCTCCCGCGGCGTCGCGCACCGGACGGTCCGGGCCGACCTGGCGGGGGAGTTGCCCGCCGGCCGCTACGACGCCGTGGTCAGCGCGCTGGCCATCCACCACCTCGACGACGCGGGCAAGCGCGAGCTCTACCGGCGGGTGCCGGCCGCGCTGGCCCCCGGCGGCGTCTTCGTCAACGCCGAGCAGGTCGCCGGCCCCACCCCGGCGCTCGACCGGCGGTACCACGAGGTGTGGCTGGGGCAGGTCGCGGCGCTGGGCTCCGACGCCGACGAGATCGCCGCCGCCGAGGGCCGGATGGCGTACGACCGGCCGGCGCCGGTCGCCGCGCAGTGCCGCTGGCTGGCCGAGGCCGGCCTGGTCGACGTCGACTGCTTCTTCAAGCAGTGGCGGTTTGCCGTGTTCGGCGGCCGTCGCGAATAGTCGGGGTCGACGGGATGACTGCCGGTCATACCGGTGGGTAGTCTCCACGGCATGACTGCCAAGGTGACCCTGTCGTTCTCGGACGAGACGATCGAGGAGGCCCGGCGGTTCGCCAAGCGCGAGGGGCTCTCCCTGTCGGCGTGGATGGACCAGGCTGCCCGGGAGAAGGCGCTGCGCGAGGTCTTCACCGCGCACGCCGCCGCCGTCGGCCGGGCCGGGCTCGACCTCGAAGCCGCCGCTCTCGCGGACGCCCGCGAGGTGGGCATGGTCGACGACGCGCTCTTCGGCGGGCGCCCGCGTGCTGCGTAGGGGCGAGGTCTGGCGCATCGACGGCGCCCGGGAACGGCTCGGACTGGTGATCAGCTCCGACGTCTACAACTCCACCGACGTGCCGATCGTGATCGTGGTCGAGGTGGTCGAGGAGGCGCTGCTGCGCGACTCGCCCCTGGCGGTGCCGATGGGCGCGTACGTGGTGATGCCCGACCGGATCTCCTCGCCGATGAAGAAGTGGTTCACCGAGTGCGTGGACGTCGCCGACACCGGGACCATGCTCAGGGTCGGCCGGGCGCTGCGCATCCTCCAGGAACTCTGACATCTCACCGTCGGCATCCGCCGCCGGTGCGGTCTCCGTTTCCCGCCCGACCCGCGACGGGCACCCCGGGGTAATCCCGGATTCCTAGCGTTCCTCCAGGTCGCACCCGACGAGGAGGAGTCGCCGTGAGCACACTGGCCCCCACTGCACCCCCGGCCGAGGCCGTTCCGCCGGCCGCCGGCCGCCGGCACCGCATCGACGACTGGCGGCCCGAGGACCCCGACTTCTGGCGTACGACCGGGGCGCCGGTCGCCCGCCGCAACCTCCGGGTCTCGATCTTCGCCGAGCACGTGGGCTTCTCCGTGTGGAGCCTCTGGTCGGTGACGGTGCTCTTCCTCGGCCCCGAGTACGGCATCGACCCGGCGGGGAAGTTCCTGCTCACCGCCGTGCCGGCGGCGCTGGGGGCGGCGCTGCGGCTGCCCTACACGCTGGCCGTGGCGCGCTTCGGCGGGCGGACCTGGACGATCGTCAGCGCGCTGCTGCTGCTCGTCCCGGCCGTGCCGATGACGGTGCTGCTGGAGCCCGGCGTCTCCTACTCCACCCTGATGGTGCTGGCCTGCCTGACCGGCGTCGGCGGGGGCAACTTCGCCTCCTCGATGGCGAACATCAACCTGTTCTATCCGTCTCGGCTCAAGGGCCGGGCGCTCGGGCTCAACGCCGGCGGCGGCAACCTCGGCGTGCCGGCGGTGCAGCTGGTCGGGCTGGCGGTGCTGGCGACGGCGGGGGCCGCGTACCCCCGCCTGGTGCCGGCGGTCTACCTGCCGCTGATCGTGCTGGCCGCGCTCGCCGCGGCGCGCGGGTTGGACGACATCTCCGGGGCGCGCAACGAGCCCGGCGCGCTGCGCGAGGCGGCCCGCGACCCGCACACCTGGATCATGTCGCTGCTCTACGTCGGCACCTTCGGCTCGTTCATCGGCTTCTGCTTCGCCTTCGGTCAGGTGCTCCAGCTCCAGTTCGCCGAGCGCTTCCCGACCCCGGTCGACGCCGCCTGGCTCACCTTCCTCGGCCCGCTGGTCGGCTCGCTGGTCCGGCCGGTCGGCGGGCACCTCGCCGACCGCCTCGGCGGGGCCCGGGTGACCTTCTGGAACTTCGTCGCGATGGCGGCCGGCGCCTCGTTGGTGCTCCACGCCGCCCGGGAGCGGTCTTTCGGGCTCTACCTGCTCGGCTTCCTGTCGCTCTTCGTCTTCTCGGGCATCGGCAACGGCTCGACCTACAAGATGATCCCGGCGATCTTCCGGGCCCGGGCGACGGCGGAGGTGGCCGCCGGTCGGCGGGACGCGGTCGCGGCGCAGCGCCGGGCCGGGCGGATGACCGGCTCGGTGATCGGCATCGCCGGGGCGGTCGGGGCCTCCGGCGGGGTGCTGGTGAACATCGCCTTCCGGCAGTCGTTCCTGACCGGGGGCAGCGCGGACGCGGCGTACGTCGCCTTCATCGTCGCGTACGCGCTCTGTTTCGGGGTGACCTGGCTGGTCTACCTGCGGCCGGGCCCGCGCCGGCTGACCGGCGTGTGACCGCCGCCATGTATCCTCGTGGGGCCAGGCGGGGGCGGTACCCCGTTTTGACCTGCCGACGGGGCGGCGGGTATCGTTGCCTGCTGTTGTACGACATCCAGAGGCGTGCCGCCTGAGGTACGCTTGGTCGTTCGTGCGCGCCCGGTAACCTCGGCGCGCGACCCCAGACCGACGACGAGACAAGGTATACCTGTGCGTACGTACAGCCCGAAGCCGGGTGAGATCGAGCGTCAGTGGCACGTCATCGACGCCTCTGATGTCGTGCTGGGCCGCCTGGCCACCCACGCCGCCACGCTGCTGCGCGGCAAGCACAAGCCGACTTTCGCGCCGCACGTCGACACGGGCGACTTCGTCGTCATCGTGAACGCGGGCAAGGTCGCGCTGACCGGCAACAAGCGTCACACCAAGGTCGCCTACCGCCACTCCGGCTACCCGGGTGGTCTTAAGCAGGTCGGCTACGACGAGCTGCTGACCAAGCGTCCCGAGCGGGCCATCGAGCTGGCCGTCAAGGGCATGCTCCCGCACAACAAGCTCGGCCGTCAGCTCATCAAGAAGCTGAAGGTCTACGCCGGTGCCGAGCACCCGCACGGCGCGCAGCAGCCGGTGCCGTTCGAGATCAAGCAGATCGCGCAGTGAGCGCGGGCGAAGGAAACAGCATGACCGACATCACCGAGACCGAGGTTGCCCCCGAGGAGGCCACCGAGGCGCCGGCGCCCGTCGCCCGCGCGCCGCGTGGTGACCGCCCGATCCAGACCGTGGGTCGGCGCAAGGAGGCCATCGTCCGGGTGCGCATCGTCCCCGGCAGCGGCAAGATCACGTGCAACGGCCGTGACCTTGAGGCCTACTTCCCGAGCAAGGTGCACCAGCAGCTGATCAAGGACCCGCTGGTCACCGCCGAGAAGCCGGAGGCCTTCGACGTCATCGCCAACCTGCGTGGCGGCGGCACCACCGGTCAGGCCGGCGCGCTGCGCCTGGCCATCGCCCGGGCCCTGATCGTCAGCGAGCCGGACGACCGTCCGGCGCTGAAGAAGGCCGGCTTCCTCACCCGGGACGCCCGGGTCAAGGAAAGCAAGAAGTACGGCCTCAAGAAGGCCCGTAAGGCTCCCCAGTACTCGAAGCGCTGATCATCAGCGGCGCGTTGTACTTCTGACGGACGGCCGGGTTCACCTCCCCTCGACGGGAGGTGGCCCGGCCGTTCGCCTTTCCTGGACCGTTTCATCGGAGGTTGGCGGGTATGGGCCGGTTGTTCGGCACGGACGGCGTACGCGGGCGGGCGAACGCGGATCTCACGCCTGAGTTGGCGCTGGCGGTGGCGGTCGCCGCCGCCCACACGCTCGCCGAGTCGGACCGGAGCCATCCCCCGCTGGCCGTGGTCGGGCGGGACACCCGGGCCAGCGGCGAGATGCTGGAGGCCGCCGTGGTCGCCGGGCTCACCAGCGCCGGCGCCAACGTGGTCCGGGTGGGCGTGCTGCCCACCCCGGCCGTGGCGTTCCTCACCGCCGAGGCCAAGGCCGACCTCGGCGTGATGCTCTCCGCCTCGCACAACCCGATGCCCGACAACGGGATCAAGCTCTTCGCCGCCGGCGGGCACAAGCTGCCGGACGAGATCGAGATGCGGATCGAGGCGGCCGTCGAGGCGAACGCCACCACCGCCTGGGAACGGCCGGTCGGCGCCGGCGTCGGCCGGGTGCACGACCTGCTCGACGGCGCGGACCACTACGTGCAGCACCTGATCGGCACCCTGCCGCACCGCCTCGACGGCCTCAAGGTCGTGGTTGACTGCGCCAACGGCGCGGCGGCCGAGGTGGCGCCGGTGGTGTACCGGGAGGCCGGGGCCGAGGTCGTCGCCATCTATGCCGAGCCGGACGGCCTCAACATCAACGACGAGTGCGGCTCCAACCACCTCGAGGCCCTGCGGGCCGCGGTGGTCGAGCACGGCGCGCACCTCGGCATCGCCCACGACGGCGACGCCGACCGCTGCGTCGCGGTGACCGCCGACGGCGACGAGGTCGACGGCGACCAGGTGATGGCGATCCTCGCGCTCGCCATGCGGGAGGCCGGCACGCTCACCGACGACACCCTGGTCGCCACGGTGATGAGCAACCTCGGCCTGCGGCTGGCCATGTCCGCGCAGGGCATCCGCCTCCTGGAGACCAAGGTCGGCGACCGGTACGTGCTGGAGGAGCTGCGTGCGTCCGGCCTCGCGCTGGGCGGCGAGCAGAGCGGGCACATCGTGATGCCCGCATACGCCACCACGGGCGACGGCGTGCTGACCGGCCTGCACCTGATGTCCCGGCTGGCCGCCACCGGCAAGTCCCTCGCGGAACTGGCCGCCGTGGTGACCAGGCTGCCGCAGGTGCTGATCAACGTCCCCGTCGGCGACCGTACGGTCGGCGCGGCCGCACCCGCCGTCCGGGCCGAGGTCGAGCGGGCCGAGGCGGAGCTGGGCGAGACCGGCCGGGTGCTGCTGCGTCCGTCCGGCACCGAGCCGCTGGTCCGGGTCATGGTCGAGGCGGCCACCGAGCAGGTCGCCCGAAGCGTCGCCGAGCGCATCGCCGAGCAGGTCCGCACCGCCAGCCCGACTGCCTGACCTTTCGCATCGGCCCGGGCTCGCCATCGGCGGCCCGGGCCGTCGCCTTTCCCGGACTGGTCCGGCGACCGGGTGCCGCGTAGCCCCCGCGTCGGCGGTGCCGGCACCGGGCACGGTGCCGCCGACGTCCGGGACTGGGCACGGCACGCCGACGTCCGGGACCGGCCATGGCGCCGCCGACGTCCGGGACCGGCCACGGTGCCCGTCCCGGCCGGCCGGTCTACAGGCGCAGGCCGGCGGCCCGCCGGAAGGTGGCCGCCGGGTCCTCGCCGTCGGTGAGGTCCACGTCCTCGACGATCCGCCCGTCGCCGAGGCGGATCAGCCGGTCGCACCGGGCGGCCACCGCCCGCTCGTGGGTGGCGAGCAGGACCGTCATGCCGTGCCGGTCGCGCAGGTCCAGGAGCAGGTCGAGGATCTGCCCGCCGGTGGCCGAGTCGAGGTTGCCGGTCGGCTCGTCGGCGAGCAGCAGCCCGGGGGAGCCCATCAGCGCCCGGGCGATCGCGACCCGCTGCTGCTGGCCGCCGGAGAGCTGGGCCGGCAGGGCCCGCTCCCGCCCGGCCAGGCCGACCGCGTCGAGCAGCTCCCGGGCCCGGGCGGCGTGGTCGGCCCGCCCCCGGCGGGGCAGCACCGGCACGACCACGTTGTCCAGCACGGTGAGGGCGGGCAGCAGGTGGTAGCGCTGGAAGACGAAGCCGACCCGCTGCCGGTACCGGGTCAGGGCGGACCGGCCGAGCGCGGTGATCTCCTGCTCGTCCACGGTGATCGTGCCGGCGTCCACCTGCTCGATCGCGCCGATCATGTGCAGCAGCGTCGACTTCCCGGAGCCGCTGGGCCCGGTCAGCGCCACCACCGCCCCCGCCGGGATCTCCAGGGAGACATCGTCGACCGCCGTCACCTGCTGCGGGCCGGCCCCGAAGCGCCGGACCAGCCCGGCGACCCGGACCGTGCTGCCCGTCGTCGTCTCCATCGTCACTCCTCCGCAAGCAGTCGGGCGGTCGGCAGCCGGCGCAGCAGCGCGGCCGGGACCAGGGCGGCCACCGAGGTGACCAGGACACCGGCCGCCGCCACCGACGCGGCGACCGCGACCAACGTGCCGGGCAGGGCGCCGACCAGCCAGGCCGCCCCGGTCAGCCCGAGGCCGGCGCCGGTGACCGCGCCGAGCAGACCCAGGGCCAGCCCCTCGTAGGCGATGAGGCGGCCCAGCGCGGCGTCGCTCCAGCCGACCGCGCGCAGGGTGGCCAGCTCGGCGGCCCGGTCCCGGATGTTCAGGTAGAGCACGTCGGCGACCGCGGCGGCACCGAGCAGCACCGTCGCGACGGCGGCCATGGTGTCCGCGCCCCGCACGCTCAGCGACACCGTGTCACCGAGCAGGCTGCCGACGATGGCGCCGCGGAACGCGTACCCGGCGGCGGCGACCAGGGTCAGCGCGGCGACCCCGATGGCCAGGGCGCCGGCCCCGAGCAGGGTGCGGCCGGGCGTGCGGGCCAGGTTGGCCAGGGCCAGGCCGACCAGGGTGCGCGGCCGGCGTACCCACCGGGCCGTCGCCACCGCCGGGCGCAGCGCGGCGGCCGGGTGGGCGCGCGCGGCCCGCAGGGCCGGCGTCAGGCCCGCGACCAGCGCCAGCAGCAGTGCCACCGGTACGGCCAGCAGCGCCCGCCGCCACCCCACGTCGATGCCGAGCGCGGCGCCGAGCGGGACGGCCAGCGCCAGCGCGAGCAGACCGGCGGCCAGCCCGAGGGCGGCCACCTCGCCGAGGATCAGCGCGCCGATCCGCCGGGCGGGCCAGCCCAGGCAGGCGAGCACCGCCAGCTCCGATCTGCGGTCCCGGACGGCGGCGGCGACCGCGTTGCCGAGGAAGAGCGCGCAGACCACCAGCACCAGTACGAAGAGCGCGACGCTCTTGCGGTCCACCGCCTTCGTGATCACCGAGGCGACCCCGAGCGCCGACCACTCCTCGGTCAGCCGCAGCGCCGGCCGGCCGAACGACCCGGCGGGCAGCTCCACGGCCTGCGGGGCGGGGGACGAGCCGAGGGTGATGTCGACGTCGAGCCCGGTGACCTGGGCGATCCGCTCGGCGACCAGCCGGACCTGCTCGGCGGCGCGGTCGCTGTAGCCGCCCACGTCGGCGACCCGGACCCGGATCGCGCTGATCGGGGCGGCGAGCTGCGGACTGCCGCCGCCCGCCAGCAGCTTCGGCACGCTGGCGAGGCTGGTCAGCAGCAGCGGCGGGGCGGCGAGGTAGCCGGCGGGATTGCCGCTCGGCTCCAGCGGCTGCCCGCCCAGCGCGCCCCGGCTGGCGGCGTCGGCGCCGGCGGCCCGCGGCGGCTCGTACGTCTCCAGCGGGACCTTGCCCAGGTCGCTGAACCCGGTCAGCTTCTGTGGGTCGAAGACCCCCACCGCCCGCCAGTCGCGCCAGAGGGGCTTCTTGGGGGTCGACTTCTTCAGCGGCAGCTCGCGCAGCGGGCGGGCACCGACGTCCTCCGTCAGCCAGGGGCGCGGGTACGGGTTGAAGTCCTGGTGCCCACCGTAGAGTTCGGGTGCGGCCGGCGGGAGCGGACGGACCCGCAGGGTGCCGTCGGGGAACCGGTCGTACTCCGCGGGCCCGGCCTGCACGATGTCCTGGAGCTGGCCGAAGCAGCAGCCGGTCGGGGAGAGGCCCCCGCTCAACCGGGAACGCCAACCGGAGACGACGTCGGCGCTGGCGTCCCCGGCGGGGATCGCCGGCCCCCGCCGCAGCTCACGCTCCAGATCGGCCAACGGCACGCCGCCCGGGCGTGCGGCGGGCAGCCGCGTGGCGTCGACGCGCAGCGCCTCGTCGAGGAAGGGACGGCTGGTCGTGAGGACCGGGACGGTGAAGTTGCCTTCCCCACGTCCCTCGACGACCGAGTCGTCGGGACGGAGCGCCCGCCCCTCGACCACCGTCCCGGCCAGGCCGACGAGTCGGTCCTCGGCGGCCGGGTCCACCGCGGCCAGCAGGAAGGGCACGGTCAGGTTGTACTTGATCTGGAGCCGGTCCGAGGTGGTCACGTAACCTGGCCCGTGACCCTCCCCGTCCGCGAGGACGTTGACGTGGGCCTCGAACCGGCCGTCGGGCAGCAGCCGCACAGCCATCACCGTCCAGTCCTCCCGCTCCGAGTAGGCGCCCAGACTGCCCATGTAATGCCGCCGGTCGCAGATCGAGTGGGTGCGGCCGTCGGGCAGGACCTCGCGCGGGGAGGGACCACACTTGTCGTCCCAGGGGTAGCTCCGGCCGTCGGTGTAGGGGGTGGCGTCGATGCTGGAGGGCATGTCAGGACGGGCGTGGATGATCGGGTGCGTGGTGATGTACACGTACCGGGCGTGGCCCGGGGCGGTGGAGAGGCCGCGCTCGGCGACGAAGCGCGGGTCGATCCGGATGACCTGCCGGTCGAGCGAGCGGTCGACGGCGTCGGTCAGGTCGATCGCGGTGGGGACGGGGGCGGTCGAGTAGCCGAGCATGGCGATGGGGGCGGCGACGTCCACCCCGGTGACCGCCTTCACCTGGTCGTACTGCGCCATCGTGATGCCGCCGAACAGGCCGGAGAGGTAGTTGGGCTGGACCAGCCTGCGTTCGGCCTCCAGCGGGGTACGCGTGCCCTTCGGGCGGACCAGGATGTCGTAGGCGGCGTCGGTGTTCCGCTCGACGGAGCCCGTGACGTCGAGGCGGGAGGTGGTGGTGGCGCCGGTCAGCACGACGAAACCGGTGGTCGCCACCAGTACGCCGAGCAGCAGCGCCACCGACCGTCCCGCACGGCCGCGAAGCTGTCTCCAGATGATGTCGAACATGTCGCGCCTCCCCGTGTGCTGAGCACACTGTGCGCGATACATTGTGACAATGCAAGGCCCGGTGGCGGTCAGCCTCCGGGTCGGATCGGAGTAGACGGTGGCGATACAGCACGCGGTCCTGGCCCTGCTCGCCAGCGGCCCCAGCTACGGCTACGAGCTGAAGGGCGCCTTCGAGGAGGCGGTCGGCCCGCAGTGGGGGCCGCTCAACATCGGGCACCTCTACCAGATCCTCGACCGGCTCTCCCGCGACGGCCTGGTGGTGGCCGAGCGGCAGCCCCAGCCGGTCAAGCCCGACCGGGTGGTCTACGAGATCACCCCGGAGGGTCGGGCCGAGCTGGACCGTTGGCTCGGCGAGCCCAGCCCGCGCAGCGGTGGGTTCCGGGACGACTTCTTCCTCAAGGTGACCGCCGCGGCCCGCTCCGGCGAGCCGGCGACCGTGCGCACGGTGCTCGGCAACCAGCGCGGTCACCTGATGCGGGAGCTGCGCAACCTCGACGGGCTGCGCCGCCGAGCCGATGACCCGGTGGTCGGCCTGCTGCTCTCGGCGGCGAGTCGACACGTCGAGGCCGACCTGGCCTTCGTCGACGACGCCGAGCAGGTGCTGCTCGCCGACGGCGGCGCGGCGCTCGCCCGGCTCCGGGCGCCCCGCTCCGAGGCGGTGCCGCCGGAGCGGGGGACCGGCCCGACCCGGGCGGCCGGCTGACGCTCAGGTACGCGTCGACCGGCGCGGACGGCGTCGAGCGCGGCCAGCCGCCGGGAAGCTCAGGTCGCGGACAGCCGCCGCAGCCGGGTGACGGCTTCGGTCAGCACCTCGGGTCGCTTGCAGAAGGCGAATCGGATCAGGTGCCGACCGGCCTCGGCGTCGTCGTAGAAGACCTGCGTCGGCACGGCGACCACCCCGCACCGCTCGGGCAGGGACCGGCAGA
>NZ_WAAS01000068.1:0-28896 GCF_008806585.1 Micromonospora sp. AMSO12t | reverse complement strand
CGGTGCACGGGCGTCCTCGACGACAGGAGAAGCGATGATCAACGTCTTCCAGCCGACCCTCGGCGCCGAGGAGCTCGACGCCGTGCGCGCCGTCTTCGACAGCAGCTGGCTGGGGCACGGGCCGCGTACCAGGGAGTTCGAGCAGGAGTTCGCCGCGCACGCCGGGCTGGTGCCCGAGCGGACCATCTTCATCAACTCGGCCACGGCCGGGCTCTTCCTCGCCGTGGAGCTGCTGGCCCTCGGGCCCGGTGACGAGGTGGTGCTGCCCTCGATCAGCTTCGTCGGCGCCGCCAACGCCATCGCCTCGGCCGGCGCCCGGCCGGTCTTCTGCGATGTCGATCCGCGCACGCTCAACCCCTCCGTCGCCGACGTGGAACGGGCCCTGACCCCCACCACGAAGGCGGTGATCCTGCTGCACTACGGCGGCGTGCCCGGCGAGGTGGCCGAGATCGCCGAGCTGTGCCGCCGGCGCGGGGTCGCCCTGGTGGAGGACGCGGCGTGCGCCGTCGCGTCGACCGTCGACGGGCGTCCCTGCGGCAGCTTCGGCGACATCGCCATGTGGAGCTTCGACGCGATGAAGATCCTGGTCACCGGCGACGGCGGGATGCTGCACGTACGCGACGCGGAACTGGCCCGGCGGGCCCACCGCCTGGCGTACCACGGCCTGGAGCACGCCAGCGGCTTCTCCGCCGCCGGCAAGGGGGTGCCGCACCGCTGGTGGGAGCTGGACGTGCGGGAGTTCGGCCGCCGGGTGGTCGGCAACGACCTCACCGCGGCGATCGGCCTGGTCCAGCTCCGCCGCCTGCCCGGGTTCGTCGCGCGCCGGCGGGAGATCGCCGCGGAGTACGACCGCCTGCTCGCCGACGTCGAGGGCGTCCGGCTCCCCCCGCCGTTGCCCGCCGGGCAGCGCAGCTCGCACTACTTCTACTGGGTGCAACTCGACCCGGAGATCCGCGACCAGGTGGCCGCCGACCTGCTCGACATCGGCATCTACACCACGTTCCGCTACGCGCCGCTGCACAAGGTGCCCGCGTACGGCGCCGGTTGGCACCTGCCCGGCGCCGACGAGGCGGCACGGACCACCCTCCTCCTACCGCTCCACCAGGGACTGGACGATGCAGACGTACGAACGGTCGTCGACGGCTTGCGCAAGTCCGTCGAGCAGCGGCAGGGCGGCACCCGTGACTGACCCGACGGCGCGGCCGGTGGCCGGTCCACCCGGGCGGCGGGGCGCCGGGGGTACGCGATGAAGGCCCTGGTGCTCTCCGGCGGCGCCGGCACCCGGCTGCGCCCGCTGAGCCACTCGATGCCCAAGCAGCTCGTCCCGGTGGCGAACAAGCCGGTCCTGGAGCACGTGCTGGAGAACGTCCGCGACGCCGGGGTGACCGAGATCGGCGTGATCGTGGGCGCCTGGGCCGACCAGATCAGCGAGGTCCTCTCCGACGGCTCCCGCCTCGGGGTGCGGCTGACCTACCTGCGTCAGGACCGGCCCCGCGGGCTGGCCGACTGCGTCCGGCTGGCCCGGCCGTTCCTCGGCGACGACGACTTCGTCATGTACCTCGGCGACGTCATGCTGCCCGACGGCGTGGCCCGGTACGCCGACCGGTTCCGCCGCCACCGGCCCGCGGCCCAGGTGCTCGTGCACAAGGTGGACGATCCGCGCGCCTTCGGCATCGTCGAGCTCGACCCCGACGGCACGGTACGCCGTCTGGTGGAGAAGCCCCGGCAGCCGCGCGGGGACCTCGCCCTGGTCGGCGTCTACTTCTTCACCCCGGCCATCCACGCCGGCGTCGACGCCATCACGCCCAGCGCGCGCGGCGAGCTGGAGATCACCGACGCGGTGCAGTGGCTGGTCACCAACGGCGCCGAGGTGCGCGCCAGCGAGTACGACGGGTACTGGCGCGACACCGGCCAGGTGGCGGACCTGCTGGCCTGCAACCGGCACCTGCTCGACGCCCAGCCGCGCGCGGTCGCCGGCAGCGTCGATCCGGCCAGCGAGCTGACCGGCGCCGTGGTCGTGGAGCCGGGCGCCCGCATCGTCGCCAGCCGCGTCGAGGGGCCGGTGGTCATCGGCGCGGGCGCCGTGGTCGAGGGCTGCCGGATCGGCCCGCACACCGCGATCGGGCCCGGCTGCCGGCTCGTCGACGCCGAGGTGGCCGACTCGATCGTGCTGGCGGACGCCTCGATCACCGCCGTCCGTGGACTGCGCGGCTGCCTGATCGGCCGCTCCGCCACGGTCAGCCTCAGCCCGGCGGCCGGAAGCCGGCTGGTGGTCGGCGACCACAGCCGGATCGAGTTCGCCGCATGACGCCCGTACGGCCGCCGACCGACGCCCGCTGCCGGGCACGATCCGAGAGGAAGATGGGATGAGCGACCCCAAGGCACTGCTGCTGGACAGCGTCCGCAAGTACCACCAGGAGGTCCAGGAGGAGCGGCCGTTCGTCCCGGGCGAGACCGAGATCTGGCCCTCGGGCGCGGTGCTGGGCGCCGAGGAGCGGGTGGCGCTGGTCGAGGCCGCGCTGGACCTGCGCATCGCGTCCGGGCAGAACGCCCGCCGGTTCGAGTCGGCCTTCGCCCGTAAGCTGCGGGTCCGCAAGGCGCACCTGTGCAACTCCGGCTCCTCGGCCAACCTGCTGGCGGTCTCGGCGCTCACCTCCGCCCAGCTCGGCGACCGGCGGTTGCGCCGCGGCGACGAGGTGATCACGGTGGCGGCCGGGTTCCCCACCACGGTCAACCCGATCCTGCAGAACGGGCTGGTGCCGGTCTTCGTCGACATCGAGCTGGGCACCTACAACGCCACCGTCGAGCGGGTGGCCGCCGCGATCGGCCCGAAGACCAGGGCCATCATCCTGGCCCACGCGGTGGGCAACCCGTTCGCGGTCGCCGAGATGGCGCAGCTCGCCAAGGAGCACGACCTGTTCCTCATCGAGGACAACTGCGACGCGGTCGGTTCCTTCTACGACGGCCGGCCCACCGGCAGCTTCGGCGACCTGGCCTCGGCGAGCTTCTATCCCGCGCACCACATGACGATGGGCGAGGGCGGGTGCGTGGTCACCAACAACCTGGCCCTGGCCCGGATCGTGGAGTCGCTGCGCGACTGGGGCCGGGACTGCTGGTGCGACCCGGGCAAGAGCAACACCTGCATGAAGCGGTTCGAGCACCAGCTGGGCACCCTCCCGGAGGGCTACGACCACAAGTACATCTACTCGCACGTCGGGTACAACCTGAAGACCACCGACCTGCAGGCCGCCCTGGGGTTGGCCCAGCTGGCCCGGGTCGACGAGTTCTGCGCCGCCCGGCGGCACAACTGGCGGCGCCTGCGCGAGGGCCTGGACGGGGTGCCGCACCTGCTGCTGCCCCACGCCACGCCGCGCAGCGACCCGAGCTGGTACGGCTTCGTGATCACCGTGGAGCCGGGGGCGCCGTTCGACGTGCCCGAGCTGGTGGGCTTCCTCGAGGACCGCAAGATCGGCACGCGGCGGCTGTTCGCGGGCAACCTGACCCGCCACCCCGCGTACGCCGACCAGCAGTACCGGGTGGTCGGCGAGC
This sequence comes from Micromonospora sp. AMSO12t, assembly GCF_008806585.1. Classification (NCBI taxonomy): domain Bacteria; kingdom Bacillati; phylum Actinomycetota; class Actinomycetes; order Micromonosporales; family Micromonosporaceae; genus Micromonospora; species Micromonospora sp. AMSO12t. The sequence continues at coordinate 25,347 of NZ_WAAS01000068.1, read as the reverse complement.
TGACCAACAGCGACATCGTGACCAGCCAGACCTTCCACGTCGGGGTCTTCCCCGGGCTCACCGACGAGATGATCGACTACGTCGTCTCGTCCATCCGGGAGTTCGTCAAGACCTACGGCTGACCGGCGGGATCCCGCCCTGGGACCCGGCAGCTTCCCTGATTGGAGCACAGATGGGCGTTCTGTCCGACCGACGAGATCCTCGGGTGGCGGTCGTCGGGCTCGGCTACGTCGGGTCCTGCATCGCCGCGGTCCTGGCCGAACGGGGCCTGGACGTGGTGGGCGTGGACGTCGACCCGCACCTGGTCGACGAGCTGCGCGCCGGGCACTGCCGGTTCGAGGAGCCCGGCCTGCCGGAGCTGGTCCGCGCCGGCATCGAGGGCGGCCGGCTGCGGGTGTCCACCGACTACGCGGCGCTGGCGGAGACCGACGTCGTCCTCGTCACCGTCGGCACGCCGGTGCGCCGCGACGGCTCGCTCGCCGACGAGCAGCTCCGCGGCGCCTGCGTCGAGCTGGCCCGCCACCTGCGGCCCGGCCAACTGGTCGTGATCAAGAGCACGGTCCCGCCGGGCACCACCCGGGACTTCGTCCTGCCGCTGCTGGAGCGCGGCGGGCTGAGCGGCGGGAAGGACTTCGGGATCGCCTTCACCCCGGAGCGGCTCGCCGAGGGCACCGCGCTGCGGGAGCTGCGGACCTTTCCCATCGTCGCCGGCGGCCTGGACGCCGACAGCACCCGGGCGGCCGGCGGGTTCTGGCAGCGGGCGCTGGGGGTGGACGTGATCCCGGTGGACTCGCTGGAGGCGGCGGAGATCGTCAAGCTCGCCGACAACTGGTGGATCGACCTGAACATCGCGCTCGCCAACGAGCTGGCCAAGTTCAGCGCGCTGTTCGACGTCGACGTGCTGGACGTGATCGCCGCCGCCAACAGCATCCCGAAGGGCAAGAGCAACATCAACATCCTGCTGCCCAGCGTCGGGGTGGGCGGCTCCTGCCTGACCAAGGACCCCTGGATGGTCTGGCACTCGGCCCGGGAGCGGGGCCTGGAGATCCTCACCGCGCCGGCCGGCCGGCAGGTGAACGCGGGGATGCCGGGTTACACGGCGCGCCTGGTGCTGGACGAGCTGGCCGCGCTCGGCAGGTCGGCGGAGACGGCGACGGTGACCGTGCTGGGGTTGGCGTTCAAGAACGACACCGGCGACCTGCGGGCCACCCCGACGCTGCCGGCCGTCGCGGCCCTGCGCGAGGCCGGCTGCGAGGTCCGCCTGCACGATCCGCTGGTCGACCCGGACGAGGCGGAGAAGCTCTTCGGGCTGCGGCCGGTCGCCGACCTCGACGAGGCGGTGCGGGGCGCGGACTGCCTGGCCGTCCTGGCCCACCACCGGCGGTTCGCCGAGATCGACTACGCCGCGCTGCCGGTGGCCCGGCCGTGCCTGGTGCTCGACGGGCGCGCGTACTTCCCGAAGGACAGGATCGCCGGGCTGCGGGCCGCCGGGTACCACTACCGGGGGATCGGCCGGTGAGCGCGCGGGTGGTGGTGACCGGCGGGCACGGCTTCATCGGCGGTCACCTGGTGGACCGGTTGCTGGAGCGCGGCGACGACGTCACCGTCTTCGACGGCCCGGCGCCGCCGGTGGGGCGCTCGCCGGCCGCGGCGCACGCCCGGCTGGTGGAAGGCGACGTGCGCGACCCGGGCCGGCTGGCCGAGGCGATCACCTCCGGGGTCGACGTCGTCTACCACCTGGCCGCCGTGGTGGGCGTCGACCAGTACCTGTCCCGCCCGCTGGACGTCGTCGACATCAACTTCACCGGTACCCGCAACGTGCTGGACCTGGCCTGCCGGGCCGGCGCCCGCGTCGTGCTGGCCAGCACCAGCGAGGTCTTCGGCAAGAACCCGGCGGTGCCGTGGGCGGAGGAGGACGACCGGGTGCTCGGCGCGACGTCCGCCGACCGCTGGACGTACTCGTCGAGCAAGGCCCTCACCGAGCACCTCACGTACGCCTTCGCCCGGCAGCACGGGCTGGCGGCCACCATCGTCCGCTACTTCAACGTCTACGGTCCCCGGCAGCGCCCGGCGTACCTGGTCAGCCGTTCCGTGCACCGGGCGTTGAACGGGCGTCCGGTGGTGGTCTACGACCAGGGGCGGCAGACCCGCTGCTTCACCTTCGTCGACGACGCCGTCGCCGGTACGCTCGCCGCCGCCACCAGCCCGGCGGCGCTCGGCGAGTCGTTCAACATCGGCAGCATGGTGGAGAACACCATCGGCGAGGTGGCGGAGATGATCGGCACGCTCACCGGCACCGCCGCGGTGACCGACGTGGACACCAGCCGGGCGCTGGGCAGTGCCTACGAGGACCTGGCCCGGCGGATCCCGGACACCACGAAGGCGCGCACGGTGCTGGGCTGGAAGTGCGAGGTGCCGTTGCGTACCGGCCTGGAGCGGACGGTGCACTGGGCCCGGGAGAACCCGTGGTGGTTGGCCCTGCCCGACACCGGCGCGAACTGACGTCCCGACACCGAGGCGCCGCCCGACCCGCCGGGGTCGGGCGGCGCCGTCGTGCGTGCACCCGGTCCGCCGGCACCGCCGACGGGGGACGCGGGTCCCGCCAGGCGACCCGCGACAGCTCCGGGTGCCGCTCGGACGTACGCGAACGGCGTGCGGCCGGGGTGGAGTGCTCCACCCCGGCCGCACGGTCGCGCCGCGACCGACCCGTCAGCGCCGGGCCGACGCGGGCGTCTCGTCGGTGCCGCCGGCCGGGACCGCCGGGGCATCGACGACCGGTTCCTCGGCCGCCGGGCGTACTCGGCGCAGCAGCAGCGCCGATGCCACGGCCGCGATCACCGCGATCACCGCGCTGACCAACCCGGCCACGTTGAACCCGCTGGTGAACGCCGCCCTGGCGGCCTCGAGCAGGGCGCTCCCGGTCTGCTCGGAGAGCTGCCCGGTCACCGCGCTCGCGCCGGCCAGCGAATCGCCGGCCGCCTCCCTCACCTGCGCGGGCAGGTCAGCGGGGAGGGCCGGGGCGATCTCGCTGCGGTAGACGGCGGTGCCGACGCTGCCCAGCACCGCGACGCCGAGCGCCACCCCCAGCTCGGTGCTCGTCTCCGACATCGACGACGCCGAGCCGGCACGTTCGGGCGGCGCCGCCCCGATGATCAGGTCCGTGCCCAGCACGGCACCGGGACCGAAGCCGAGATAGACGATCACCAGACCGGTCACCGCGAGGCCGAGCCCCCCGGCGGTGCCCACCTGGCTCAGCAGCGCGAAGCCGACCGCGGCGATCGCCATGCCGCCGGCGACCACGTAGCCCGGGGCGAACTTCTGCGCGATCATCGGCGCGAGCATCGAACCGACCAGCATGGACACCGCGTAGGGCAGCATCCAGAGCCCGGCCCGCAGCGGGGAGAGGCCCTCGACCAGCTGGGCGTACTGGGCGAAGAGCAGCGCGATGCCACCGATGGTCGACCCGCCGAGCAGCATGATGCCCAGGGCCGCGCTGAAGGTCCGGTTGGCGAACAGCCGCACCTCGAGCAGCGGGTTGGTGAGGCGGCGCTGCCGCGCCACGAAGATCACGCCCACCACCACACCGACGACCATGGCCAGGATGGGCCGGACGCCGAAGCCGTCCTTCGCCAGCTCCTTGAGGCCGTAGACGAAAGGCAGGATGGTGGCCAGCGACAGCACCACGCTGAACAGGTCGAGCCGCCCTGCCTCCGGGTTGCGGTACTCGGGCAGCAGCAGCGGCGCGGCCACCAGCAGCACGACCATCACCGGTACGCCCAGCAGGAAGACCCCGCCCCACCAGAACGACTCGAGCAGCACGCCGCCGACCAGCGGTCCGATGATCGCGCCGATCATGAAGCAGCTCATCCAGAGGCCGATGGCCATGGTGCGCTGCTGCGCGTTGCGGAACATGTTGCTGATCAGCGACAGCGTGGAGGGCATCAGGGTCGCCCCGGCCACGCCCAGCAGCGCCCGGGTGGCGATCAACATCTCGGCGCTGCTCGAGTAGGCGGCGATCACCGACGCCACGCCGAAGGCCGCCGCGCCGATCATGAGCAGCCGGCGGCGGCCGATCCGGTCACCGAGGGTCCCCATGGTCACCAGGAATCCGGCGATCATGAAGCCGTAGATGTCCATGATCCAGAGCAGCTGGGCGGCGTCCGGCGCCAGGTCGGCGCTCAGCTGCGGTAGCGCCAGGTAGAGCACGTTGAGATCCAGCGACAGCAGCAGGGTGGGCAGCGTGAGCACGGCCAGGCCGATCCACTCGCGCCGGCCCGCTCTCGGTTCCGCCTCGCTCGCGTTCACATCCATCGTGGTCCTTCCTCCGTATCGGTGCGGCGCCTAGTTGTCGTACTCGTCGTGCAGCCGCCACCAGCCGTACGGCTCCTCCTGCGGGCGTCCGTCCGGGGTGTCCTCCCAGGTCTCCTGGCGGCCGAGCGGGGTGAGGTCGAGCAGCGTCCAGTTGCTGCCGAGCGCCTCGACGCCCCGCTCCGAGGTGAAGTAGGTGCGGTACACCTCGTCGCCGTCGCGCAGGAAGACGCTCAGCCCGAACGCCTCCCCCGCCTTCGTGGTGAGCCCGAGGTCGGTGTTGAAGTCGGTGCCGTGGGACGAGTACCAGGGCAGCGTCCAGCCCATCCGCTCCTTGAGCGGGGTGATCTCCGCCAGCGGCGCCCGGGAGATCAGCGCCAGGGTGGTGTCCCGGGCGTTCAGGTGGGCGGGGTGGCCGAGGTTGTCGACGAACATCGAGCATCCCTCGCAGTAGTGCGACTCGCCCGGCCTGAGCATGAAGTGGTAGACGATCAGCTGACGCCGGCCGTCGAAGATGTCGGCCAGGTTGGCCTTGCCGCCCGGGCCCTCGAAGACGTATTCCTTGTGGATCCGTGTCATGGGCTGCCTGCGGCGCTCCGCGGCCAGCGCGTCCCGGGCCCGGGTCGCCTCCTTCTCCTTGGCGAGCAGCCGCTCCCGGGCGGTGTCCCATTCCGACTGCGACACGATCGTCGGCAGGTTCATGCTGTCTCTCCATTCGTGGTCACGGACGCCCCCTGCCGGGAGCGGTGGCGACGGGCGCGGGCGCTCCGGCGTACCGGAGGGAGCGCGGGCCGTCGCACGGCACGGACGCCGACCGGAGCCCTGGGCACGCTCCCGCGCCGGTGTCGCCCGCCCTCCGGCCGGCTCGTTGGCGGTCGACCTGGATCGGCCGGCCCGGGACGCGCACGCGGTCGCACCATGACATCCGGTGCGCCTCCCTCGCCTCGCCGGGCCGGATCCGTCGCCGGTCCCACTCTGCCGCCCACCGCTCCCGGTCCACTCCCGGTCTTCTCCCGGTGCGCTCCCGGTCGCCGCGCCGCGCCGTGACCGCCCGTCGTCGGTGCGCTGCGCTACGGTGACGCCATGCGTTTCGGGCTCCTCGGTCCGTTGGCGGTCTGGACGACGGACGGCGCACCGGTCACCGTGCCCGATCTGAAGGTTCGTGTCCTGCTCGCCGACCTGCTGGCGCACCAGGGCCGCCCCGTCCCCGTCGACCGGCTGGTCGAGGACCTGTGGGGCGAGCGCCGGCCGGCCAATCCCAGCGGGGCGCTACAGACCAAGGTCTGGCAGCTGCGGCGGGCGTTGAACGACGCGGAGGCCGGCGGCAGGGACGCGGTGGTGTCCCGACCGCCCGGATATCTGCTGCGCACCGCACCCGGGCAGACCGACGCCGACCGGTTCGGCGCGCTGGTCGAGCGGGCCACCGGCACGGCCGCCCCACCCGCCCGGGTCGCGCTGCTGGACGAGGCCCTGGCCCTGTGGCGTGGCCCGGTGCTGGCCGACTTCGCCGACGAACCGTTCACCCGCCCGCTGGCCACTCGGCTGGAGGAGCAGCGCCTGGTGGCCGTCGAGGAGCGGGCCGAGGTCCGGCTGGTCCTCGGCGAGCATCAGCTGCTGGTCGGGGAGCTCGCCGACCTGGTGGCGCGGCACCCGTTCCGGGAACGGGCCCGCGCCCTGCAACTGCGCGCCCTCTACCGGGCCGGGCGACAGGGCGAGGCGCTGGAGAGCTACGCCCGCTTCCGCCGGCAGCTCGCCGAGGAGCTGGGCCTGGACCCGGGCCCGGAGCTGGTGGCGCTGCACCGGGCGATCCTGGCGCACGACCCGGCGCTGCTCGCCGACCAGCTTGGTTCGGGCGACCGGAGCGGCCGGAGCGGTGCAAGCGGCCAGGGCGTCCCGAGCGGCAGGAACGGCCAGGGCGGCGGGATCGGCCAGGGCGGCGGGAGCGACCCGAGGGATCCGCGCGGCGCCGAGCCGAGCGGCGCGGACGATCCGCTGGCCGCGCCGCGCCCGGCAGGTGCGGGACGGGTGATGCCGAGGACCAACCTGCCCGCCCCGCTGACCCCGCTGGTCGGGCGCGCGGAGGCCGTGCGACACGTCCACGACCTGCTGCGCGTCGAACGGCTGCTCACCCTCGTCGGTCCGGGCGGAGTGGGCAAGACCCGGCTGGCGGTCGAGGCGGCGCACCAGCTCGTCGAGGCGTACCCGGACGGGGTGTGGCTGGTCGAGCTGGCCTCGCTGCGCCCGGACGACCCCGCCGCGCTGGCCGGGTCGCTGCTGGCGGTGCTCGGCATCCGCGAGGCCACCGGGGCCGACCGTGGGCCGACGGGCGCCCCGGCCACCCCCGCCGACCGTCTCGTCGACGTGCTGGGCGGCCGGTCCCTGCTGCTGGTCCTGGACAACTGCGAGCACGTCGTGGAGCCGGTCGCCGAGCTGGCCCAGCGGATGCTGCCGCACGCCCCGGGCGTACGCCTGCTGGCCACCAGCCAGGATCCGCTCGGCGTGGCGGGTGAGCGGGTCTGGCCGGTCCCCCCGTTGGAGCTGCCCGACCCGGAGGTCACCGAGCCCGAGGTGCTCGCCCGTTCCAGCGCGGTGCAGCTCTTCGTCGCCCGGGCCACCGCCGCCGCCCCCGGATTCGCCCTGGACGCGACCAACGCCCGTGACGTCGCCGAGCTGTGCCGCCGCCTCGACGCGGTGCCGCTCGCGCTGGAGCTGGCCGCGACCCGGGTACGCGCGCTGGGCGTGCACGGGCTGGTCACCCGGCTGGACGACCGGTTCCGCCTGCTCTCCGGCGGCCACCGGGGCGCCCCGCCGCGCCAGCAGACCCTGCGCGCGATGATCGACTGGAGCTGGGAGCTGCTTTCCGACCCGGAGCGGGTGGTGCTGCGGCGCCTCGCCGCGCACGCCGACGGCTGCACCCTGGAGGCCGCGGAGGCGGTCTGCGCCGACCCGGACCTGCCCGCCGACGAGGTGCTCGGGCTGCTCGTCCGGCTGGTCGACCGCTCGCTGGTGGTGATGACCGAGGGCGCCGGTGAGCCGCGCTACCGGCTGCTCGAGTCGGTCGCCGAGTACTGCCTGGCGCGGCTGCGCGCGGCCGACGAGGTGGCGGTGGTGCGCCGCCGCCATCGGCGCCACTACCTCGAGCTGGCGCGGCGGGCCGACGACGAACTGCGCGGGGCGGCGCAGCGGCGCTGGCTCGCGCGGCTGGACCAGGAGACGGCCAACCTGCGCCGCGCGCTCGACGGCGCGCTGGCCGACGACGACGCGGCCGGCGCGCTGGAGCTGGCGACCGCGCTGGCCTGGTACCGGTACCTGCGCGGCCGGCTGCGCGAGGCGCGCCGGTCGATCGAGGCGGCGCTCGCCGTGCCCGGTGCCGTGCCGACCTCGCTAAGGGCGGCGGCCACCTGCTGGCGGGCCGGGCTCGCCCTGCTGGAGGCCGGTGGCGACCACGCCCCGCTGGTGGCCCCGGCGTTGGCGGGCTGGCCCCCGGACGAGGACCCGGCGGGGCGGGCCCGGGCCACCTGCTTCCTCGGCCTCGCGCTGCTCAACACGGGGGACGTCACGACCAGCCAGGAGCTGGTCGACGACGCGCTGGCGCAGTTCGAGATGCTCGGCGACCGGTGGGGGGTGGCGACGGCGCTGAGCCTGCGGGCTGGGCACGCGCAGTCCCGGGGCGACCTGGAGGCGGCCAGCCGGGACAGCGCGCGCAGCGTGGCGCTCTTCCGCGAGTTGGGCGACCGGTGGGGCCAGCTCCAGGCGTCCTTCGCGCTGACCACGCGGGCGGAGGCGACCGGCGACTACCCGGAGGCGGCCAGGCTGCACCGGGAGGGCCTGCGGATGGCCGAGGAACTCGGGCTGTGGCTGGAGGCCTCCGACCGGCTCTCCGGCCTGGGCCGCATCGCGCTGCTCAGCGGCGACTACGACCGGGCCCGGGAGTTCCACGAGCGGGCGCTACGGCTGGCCGCCGAACAGAACTTCAAGCCCGGGGAGCTGTACGCGCAGATCGGCCTCGGGCTCGGGGCCCGCCGCGAGGGCCGGCTGGACGCCGCCGAGGAGCTGCTGCGCGGCGTCCTGGCGTGGACCCGCCAGCCGGGCCTGGACGCCGACGTGGTGCGGGCACTGCTCCTGGCCGAGCTGGGCTTCGTCGCGGAGCAGCGCGGCACCGCCCGCGACGCGCACGAGTTGCACGCCGAGGCGTTCGAGGTCGCCACCGCCATCGGCGATCCCCGGGCGCAGGCGCTCGCGCTGGAGGGGCTCGCCGGCACGGCGACGCTCGACGGCCGGCACGGCGACGCCGCCCGGCTGCTCGGCGCGGCGGCCATGGCGCGGGCCTCGGTGGGCGCGCCGCTGCCGGCCGGCGAACGGGGCGACGTCGACCGGATCACTCAGGCCGCGCGCGACGCGCTCAGCCCGACCGCGTTCACGGAGGAGTTCGACCGTGGCACCGCGCTGACCCCCGCCGAGGCCTACCGCTCGCTGGTGGCCGGCCTCCCCCGCCCCGCCTGAGCGGGCGGGGCTCAGCCCGGGCGGCGGTCACCCGGACGCACCGACGCACCCCGCACCGCCCGTGGACGGTGCGGGGTGCAGTCGGACGCCGGGCGACCCGCCGTTGCGTACGCCTCGTCAGCGGTTGGCCGTGCCCTTGGAGTTCTGGTAGGCGGCGATGCTCCACCCCCCGTCCACCCGGACCACCGTGGAGGTGGCGAGGAAGGCGCGCTCGGCGACGAACTCGGTCTCCCCCTCCAGGAGCACGCTGCCCTGGGTCACCAGCAGCGCGATGTCGTCGGTCAGGAAGCGGACGTCGAGCGGCTCGACGAGGACGTGGGTCCCCCCGTACGGCCCGGCGAACCCGGCGGCCATGTAGGAGCGGATCTCCTCCCGGCCCTTCATGTAGGCGTCACCGATGAGCGTGCCGTCCTCGACGAAGATCGCCGCGAACGCGTCGGCGTCGTTGGCCGCCCAGGCCGTCACGATGCGCCGCGCGACGTCCCGTACGGCCGTCTCGTCGCTCACGACAGCGGCATTGCCTGCGGACATGTCGTTCCTCCTCCTCGTGTCACCGGTACGCCGCGGGCGTCCGGACGTGCGGGCCGCGTGGGCGGGTCAGCAGGTGATGCGGACCTCGGGAGAGGTCAGGTAGGCCATCATGTTCGGGTCCCAGACGACGGACCGGTAGATCCGGGTGCCGCTGGCCCGGCACGGGAATTCGAGCCGGGTCGTCGACCCGGGGTCCATGTAGCGATCCAGCACCGTCCGCCAGCCGGTGTCGGTGGTTTCGTAGCGCATCAGCCAGATGACCGCGAGGACGACGCAGTCGTTGGTCGCCACGCTACGGACCATCAGGCCGGCGGGGCTCTTCTCCGGGGTGCTCGGCGCGCTTATGCAGCTCCGCGGTTCCGCAGCCGCCGCCGCGGCGGCGGTCGGGCCCGAGCCGACCGCCCCGACGGCGAGGACGACGGCCAGCGTCAGCGACAGCCATCTCGATACCGTTGCCATGCTTCCTCCTGTCCGGCCGGCCGGCCGGCTTCCGCACCTGGGCGCGAAAGCGGCGGCCGGCCTGCCCGTGTCGTACCGGATCACTTCACGAACCGGTACGCGTTGACGATGGTCTGGTCCAGCCGGTTGCCGTGCGAGTCGACCAGGGTGGCGCGCAGCGACACCGTCCGGGTTCCCTTCGGCGCGTGCACCACCGCGCGGTAGCCGCCGTCGCCCGCCGGCACCACCGGGGCCTTGCGCCAGGTGCGGCCCCCGTCGACGGAGACCCGCACGGCCAGCTGCCGGACCCGACCCACGCGGGCCTCCGGCTGGGACATCACCGACACCGGCAGCAGGGTCACCGGCGCCCAGCGGGCGACGTTGTGGTCGTCGACCGTCGGCGCGTACCGGACGACCCACAGCGGGAAGGACTCGCCGGCCTCGCCGGCGGTGTCCGACCGGAACGTCCACGTCGCGTCCACCCGCGTCGACAGGGGGGAGTACGACGGTCGGCTGGTCCGCTTCTCCACGCGGAACGTCGCGGGCCCCGGCGGCACCTCGGCCTCCAGGTTCCCGGCGCCGGACGCGGCCACCAGGCGGCCGTCGCGGTACATCCGGGTCGTCGCCGCGTCGGTGAGGGAACCGGCCCGATGCCCGTCCTGGTCGGAGTACATGGGGATGCCGAACCAGACGGTGTCGCCGCGCCGGCCGGCGTGACCGGCGAAGTCGAACATCGGCCCGAGCACCGACGCGTTCCACCGGTCGGTGTACCGCTGCCCGGCCTGGTACGACTGGTTCGCCTGGCCGAAAGCCGTGATCTCGACCGGTAGCCCGTCCCCGCCCGGGACGTTCTCGCCGAAGGCGGCGCTCCACAGGGTGGCGCCGCCCTCCAGCAGGTGCGTCGTGCGCGCCGGCAGCCTGAACGGCAGCAGCGGAGTCAGCGTGCCGATGACGCCGGGCGCGTTGGGGAACAGGGCCTTGGTCGCCGCGCGGCCGGTCACCTGGGCGACCAGCCGGCTGTCCACCGTCGCCAGGTCCCGATCGGCCACCTTCCGGTCGAAGCCGGTGAAGAAGCCGCCCGGGCGGGTGTCGAGCAGCCCGTAGGTGTAGGGGGTGTCGCGGAAGTCGCCAGCCGGGCCGGGCACCGCCCAGGTGGAGTGGAGGTAACCGGTCATCCGCTCGGCGGGCAGGTCGGGGCCGAGCTGCCCGGAGCGCAGACCCTCGAAGCCGTCGAGGGCCAGGGCGAGGCCGAACCCGGTGCCGTCCTCGGCGCGCCGGTTGAAGCCGAGGTCGACCATGGCGGTCCGCGCGTCCGGGCGGGGCACGGTGGTGCGTACCGGGGCGGTCCGTCGGGCGTCCATGGTCACCGTGGCGTCGGCGTCGAGGGCCAACTCCGGCTGGACCAGGCGGTGCCAGGTCGAATCGGTGTCGCCGAAGTCGACCACGTCGCCGACGAGGACGTAGCTGCCCTTCGGCAGCCGGGTGGTGGCGGTGCCGTCCTCGCCGTACAGCAACGCCCTCAGCTCGCCGGTGAGGTCCAGCACCATCGTCTCGGCCCGGCCGGTGGGCCGCCCGTCCGGCCCGAGGTGCCGGACGGTGAGCGTGTGGCTCTCGACCTCCTTCTCCACCTCGACGCGCGAGCGCACGGCCAGGTCGGGCGCGCCCGCCGGGGTGGCGGTGACGGTGCCCGTGTAGCGGCCGTCGGGCCCGTCGTGGCGGGTGTCGGCGGCGACGGTGACGCCGGCCGACCCGCCCGCCGGCACGGTCACCGTGGTCGCGTCGAGCCGCAGCGCCCCGGCGGGGGCGGGCGTGCCGTCGGGGCCGGTCAGCGCGACGTCGAGCCGCAGCTCGACGGGCCGGTCGCCGTGGTTGTGCCAGGTGAGCGTCCGCTGTTGCGGGCGGTCGTCGGCGTGCGGCCACTGCTGCACCCCGAAGGCGAGCGAGGCCGTGGCCGGGAGCACGTTCCGCCGGGCCAGCGCCGCCGCGTCGAGCGCACCGTCCACCGCGGAGGCGGCGAGGGCGGCGCGGAGCCGGTCCACGGACCAGTCCGGGTGACGCTGGGCGAGCAGTGCCGCGCCCGTCACCGTGCCGGCCGGCAGCCCGGCCGCACGCCCGTCGGGCCCGTCGTGGGTGGCGATCGCTCCTGCAGCCCCGTCCGCAGCGGGGGCCAGCACGAGGGCCCCGGTGCGGTCGCCGATCCGTTCGATCGCCCGGCCGAGCGGGCCGGTGCCGAGCTGCTCCGCGCCACCGACGCCGAGGTCGACGACGTCGGCCCGGCCGGCGGCCCACTCCAGGCCGGCCAGGATCGCCGACTCCGGGCACCGGCCGTCGTCGTCACATACCTTGCCGTCGAGCAGCGTCGCGCCGGGCACGGCGGCGGCGGTGCGGGTGCCGTGTCCGTGCCGGTCACCGGTGCTCGCGCCGGCGAAGACCTGCCGGCGCGCCACCCGGGCGGCCGGCCTGGCCCGCTCGGCGTCGACGCCGGTGCTCAGCACGGCCACGGTCGGCGCGGCGCCACCCGCCGACAGAGCCGGGGGCAGGTCGGTGGGCGGCGCCGGCACGGGCGCCGGGGTCAACGGCCTGTCCAGCCAGATCCTCTCGATGCCTGCCCGCTGCTCGCGAATCGCCGACCAGGCCGAGGCGGCGTCCGTCTTGACCACGGTCACCGCGCTCATCCCGGCTACGGCGAACCGGCCGGTCGTGCGCAGCCCCGGCCCGGTCAGACCGGCCGCGGGATCGGCGCCGCGTCGCGACACGATCAGCGGCAGCCCGGGGCTGCGGGCGTCGTCGTAGCCGGCCCGGACCAGCGCCGTGACGTCGAACAGGCGCCGGTCCAGCAGCCCGGCGGCGACCAGCGGGCGGGCGTCCTCCGGGAGGACCGTGCGGTGCCCGCCGGCACGGTGGCTGGTGAAACGGGTGCCGGCGCGGCCCGGGGCGGCGGTCACGGTGACCCGCGCGCCGTCCGGGGAGACGGTGACCCGGTCGCCGGTGATCAGGGTGACCCGATGGTCGGACTGGCTGGCGGGCGCCGGCGCGGGGTCCGCGTCTCCGCCCGCGACGGCGGGGGTCTGCTGCCCGGTGATCACCAGTACTGCCGCCAGGGCCGCCACGCCCCCGACCGCGATGGCCCTTCGGCCGCGCCCTCCGCTACCGGTTGCCGCACGTTTCTCGCCCACCCTGTGTCCCCTCCGCCGCTTCGGTCCGCCGCACGTGCGGCGGTCATCGCTGGTGTCTGGTCATCAGGGATCGTCGTCCGGCCCCTCTGGGCCCCGCATCTCCCGTCGTGCGCTCATCCCGTCGCCGGGCGCGGGGTTGCGCACGGTGGAAGGTGCGCCGGGTCCGGCCGAGCAGCACGATCCGACAGTGGAGCGGACGGACGCGCCGGGGCGCCCGGCTCTGCCGAGGCAAGGCTCAACAGATCCTTTTCGGACAGTGCGGGTGCGTGAGGAGCGGACGATGACATCAGTGCGAGGGGACGCGCCGGGGGCGACATCCGCCACCGGCGAGCGGGCCCGACCGAGGATCTTCTTCCCCGAGCTGGAGGGCATGCGCGGGGTCGCCGCCGTGATGGTCATGCTGACCCACATCGCGCTGACCACGGGCATGATCGCCTCCGACATGTACGGCGCGGCCGGCAACCCGGTCGCCGGACCGATCTTCAACACCATGGACGTCAGCCTGCCGATCTTCTTCGTCCTCTCCGGGCTGGTGCTCTACCGGCCCTTCGCGCTGGCCACCCTCACCGACCGGCCGCCGATGGCGCTGAAGCCGTACTTCTGGCGGCGGGCCCTGCGGATCCTGCCGGCGTACTGGTTGCTGGCCGTGACGGCGCTGCTCGTGCTCAACGCCGACGCCGTCACCGGGCTGTGGCACGTGCTGCGCCCGCTGCTCGTGCTGCACGTCTACCAGCCGAACGCGATGCCCACGGGCATGGAGCAGACGTGGAGCCTCGCGACCGAGGTCGCGTTCTACGTCACCCTGCCGCTGCTGGCCTGGGCGTTGCGCCGCTGGGCGGTACGCGCCGCCGACCCGGGGACCCGCGCGAGGCGGCTGCTGGTGCCACTGGGCGCCCTGGTGCTGACCGGCGCCGGCTTCGCCGCGTACCACCACCTGCCCTCGATGGGCGCCTTCCCGATGCAGCACCTCTGGCCGACCGAGTACATGGGCTACCTGGCGGTCGGCATGATCCTGGCGACCCTCTCCGCCGTCGCCGAGGTGGCGCCCGAGCGGACGCCGGCCCCGTACCGGTTCCTCATCCGGCACCCGGGCGCAGCGTGGATCGGCGCGGCGCTGGCGTACGCGACGGCCTGCTCCCCCCTGGGCGGCCCGAACGACATGAACTACCCGCCGCTGGGCTCGGCGATGGTCGACCACGCCCTCTACCTGGCCATCTCCCTGCTGCTGGTGGCGCCGCTGACCCTGCCGGCGGGCCGTCCCGGCTACATGCGGGCGGCCCTGTCCAACCCCGTGCTGCGCTTCCTCGGCCGGATCTCCTACGGGGTCTTCCTCTGGCACGTCTTCTACCTGTGGGTCTACTACGGAACGACCGGCACGCCGCTGGGCACCGGCAACTTCTGGCTCGTCACCGCGGCGGTGGCCGGTGCCAGCGTGGTGACGGCGACGCTGAGCTTCTACCTGGTGGAGCGCCCGGCGATGGGGCTGCGGCCGTGGTTGGGCCGGGCGCCCGTGGACCCGGGGGCCCAGGCGCCGAGCACGGTCCGCGAGCAGCTCCCGGCCGGCCGCGAGGCGGCGCAGTGGGAGCCGCGCAGCACCGAGCCGGCCGCCCCCGCAGTAGCGGCCGAGTGAGAGCGACCGCAGACCGGCACCCCCTGTACCGGGCGGGAGGTCCGTCCGGCGGCAAACCGAGAGGAACCACACGATGAGCGACACCGCGAGAGGCCGGGCCGTCGTCCTCGGCGCGAGCATGGCCGGACTGTTCGCCGCCAAGGTGCTCGCCGAGGCGTACCGGGAGGTGGTCCTGGTGGACCGGGACCGGCTCGCCGACGCGACCGAGGTGCGCCGCGGCGCACCGCAGGGGCGGCACCTGCACGGCCTGCTCGCCCGAGGTCAGCAGGCCATCGAGGAGCTGCTGCCCGGCTTCACCGACGAGGCGACCGCGGCCGGACTGCGCTCGGGCGACCTCGGCACCCGGATCCGCTGGTACTTCAACGGCCACCGGCTGAAGCCGGCGGAGACCGGCCTGCTGGTCGTCGGGGGCTACCGGCCGGGCATAGAGGCGCTGGTGCGGCGCAGGGTACTGGCCCTGTCGGGGGTGCGGCTCGTCGAGGACGCCGACGTCGTCGCCCCGGTCGCCACCGCCGACGGCAACCGGATCACCGGCGTACGGATCCACCACCGCGGCGCCGACGTCGCCGAGGTCATCGACGCCGACCTGGTGGTGGACGCCACCGGCCGCGGCTCCCGGACCCCCGCCTGGCTGACCGAGCTCGGCCACGGCCCGGTGCCGGAGGAGCGGATCAAGATCGGGCTCACCTACACCAGCGCGCGGTTCCGCTTCTCCCACGACCCGTTCCACGGCGACGTCTCGATCAACCCGGTGGCCACCCCCGCCCATCCGCGCGGCGCGTTCCTCGCCACGCTGGGCGGCGACACCGGGCTGCTCTCGCTCACCGGCATCCTCGGCGACGAGCCGCCGACCGACCGCGAGGGCTTCCTGGCGTACGCGGCCTCGCTGCCCGTGCCCGACATCATCGACGCCATCCGGGACGCCGAGTTCCTCGACGAGCCGGCCTCGTTCCGGTTCCCGGCCAGCGTCCGGCGCCGCTACGAGCGGGTGTCCCGGCTGCCGGAGGGGCTGCTCGTGGTCGGCGACGCGGTCTGCACGTTCAACCCGGTGTACGGCCAGGGCATGACCGTCGCCGCCCTGGAGGCGCTGATCCTGCGCCGGCACCTCGCCAGCGGTGGAGCGCCCCGGCCGCGGGCCTTCTTCGCCGACATCTCCCGGCAGCTCGACGCCCCGTGGGAGGTCGCCGCCGGCGGCGACCTGGCCCACCCGCGGGTGGAGGGCCCGCGCCCGTTCAAGGTGCGGATGGCCAACGCCTACATCGCCCGGGTGCACGCCGCCGCCACCCGGGACAGCCGGGTCACTGACGCCTTCCTGCGGGTGGCCGGGCTGATCGACCCGCCGCAGGCGATCATGCGTCCCTCGGTGATGCTGCGCGTGCTGCGGGCGGGCGGGCAGCCGGCCGGCTCCGTCGCCACCCCGTCCGGCCCGGTGGCCCGTCCCCCGGCACGCGACCGCGGCTGAGGCGGGTCCACACCCGCGGAGGCCACTACCCCACACGAGCTACGGCCCGTCGTGCCGCGCACGACGGGCCGCACCGCTGGACGGAGGTGGGGACGCCGCCGGCGGCGCACCTGACGGGGATGCGGCCGGCGCGCGCACGTGCCTAGAAGCGCGAGAGCAGGGCCCGGCGCGGGCGCGCGCATGGCCGCGAGCGGGCGCAGGCCTGGTGGCGGGCAGCGTCACGCGGTGACCACGACGCATCGACGTCGTGGCCACCGCGTGCGCGCACCGGCGGGTGGCGCCCCGGGGCGGGTCAGCGGGACGACGCCGACCTCGCCGCGGCGACCGCCTCCTCGTAGCGCGGGTGCTCGCCAACCTCGCGCACGTACTCGACGTGCACGACGCGGTCCTCGGCGTCGACCACGAAGACCGCCCGGGCGAGCAGCCGGAACTCCGCGATCACCACGCCGTAGGCGAGCCCGAAGGACAGGTCGCGGTGGTCCGAGGCCGTCCGGACCCCCTCGATGCCGGCGTCGCCGCACCACCTGGCCTGCGCGAAGGGCAGGTCCACGGAGATGGTCAGCACGCTCACCCCCGGCAGGGCGGCGGCCTCCTCGTTGAACCGCCGCGTCTGCTGGTCGCAGACGCCGGTGTCGAGCGACGGCACCACGGACAGGATCCGCACCGTACCGGCCGACGAGGCCAGGTCGACCGGCGAGAAGTCGTTGGCCAGCGCGGTGAAGGCCGGCGCGGGATCGCCCACGCGCACCTCCGGCCCGAGCAGCGTGACCGGGCGGCCCCGGAACGTCGTGACGCCGGCACGTTCCAACGCGACTGTCATCAGGTTCTCCTAGCGTCCAGCGGGAGTGGGCGGGTCGGCCGGCGCCGGCGGGACCCACCGGGCACCGGCGGCCCCAGGGAGGCGCGGCCGGTACCGCGCGGTACGCCGGCCCGCGCCGCACCCAGCATCGTCCGCCGCGCCCGACGGCCGCACCTTCGCACGTGCCGCCTCGCGCCGGGTCAGCGCACCGCGTCGGCGTGCTCGGGGGCGGTGGCTGACGCTTCGGCCGGCGGCCGGCGGCGCAGCATCGGCACCGGGATCAGCGAGACGACCCCGGCCGCGACCGACAGCACCACGTAGTTGGTGGTCGCCAGCACCACCCCGGCCACCACGCTGGCCACGGCCGAGGCGGCCCACACGAGGGCGTCCACCCGGCCCTGCACCGCCCGCCGCGCGGCCGGGGTCAGCGCCTGGGTGAGCAGGGCGCTACCGCCGACGAAGGTGAGGTTCCAGCCCCAGCCGAGCAGGAAGAGCGAGACCACCAGGCGGGTGAGGCCGCTGCCGTGGGCCGCCGGCCACGACGCCACCACGACGGAGGTGACCAGCAGGCCGATGCCCATCAGGATCGCGGCCCGACCGCCGAAACGGTCCGACAGGTAGCCGGAGAGCGGCGCCAGCGCGAACATGCCGATCATGTGGCCGCTGAGCACCACGCCCACCGCCGTGAGGCCGTGGTGGTTGCTGCTCATGTGCAGCGGCGTCATGGTCATCAGGGCGACCATGGCCAACTGCCCGGCGATCATGGACACCAGCGCGACGGACACCACCGGGTGCCGCCACACCTGCGCCGGGGTCGGATCGTTGGCGCCCCGCCGGGCCGCCGTCCGCGACCGGGGCATGGCGGCGGAGGCGAGCACGCAGATGCCGGCCGCCAGCAGCGCCACGAGGAACGGCCCGGCCAGGTCCGGCAGACCCAGCCGGCTGGCCGCGGTGGCGCTCGGTTCCATCAGGTTGGGCCCGAAGACCGCCCCGACGGTGCCCGCCCAGACGATGACCCCGACGGCCAGCCCCTGCCGGCGGGGCGGGTACAGGTCCGCCGCGCAGTACCGCGACAGCTGCGCCCCGCCGTTGCCCACCCCGAGCAGCACCATGCCGAAGATCAGCAGCAACACCTGCCCGGAGGCCACCGCCGCGCCGGCCACCGCCGCGCCCACGATCGCGACCAGGTAGCCCAGCGACAGCGCGGAACGGGTGCCCCGACGTGCCATCAGCGCGGCCAGCCAGAGCGTGCCGGCGGCGGTGCCCAGCACGCCGGCCGCGTTCGGCACGCCGCTCCAGAGCTCGGTCAGTTCCTCCGCGCCGATCAGCGTGGACGCCGTGCTGGCCCCCACCATGGAGGTGTTGGTGGCGGCCACCCCACCGAGCAGGGCCGCCATCGACCGTCGCCGGCCGGCGGTTTCCACGTCGACGCTCATGATCCTCTTTTCTTGACGAGCAGTGCCACCGGCAGGCGGCCGAACAGGTCCTCGACGCGGGGCGCCGACGAACGGACCGGCGCGCCGGTGAGCACGTCCACCCAGCCGTCGGCGTCACCGGGCAGGGGCACCACGGTGTCGGCCCAACCTCCCCGTTCGGCGAGCCCCACCGGCAGCCGGGTGGCCAGCGCCACGACGCCGTCGTCACCGCCGCGCGAGAAGCCGATGAGGTGCTCCGCCGCGCCGCCCTCCGCGCGGACCGGACGGTAACCGCGGAACAGCCGCGGACTGTCCCGGCGCAGCCGCAGCACCCGGGAGGTGACCAGCAGCTTGGCCGCCCCCGTGTCGTCGACCCGCGGCGTCCGTCCCGCGTCGATCTCCGCCAGCAGTCGCCGGCGGGCCGCGAAGTCGACCGGGCGGCGGTTGTCCGGATCGACAAGCGAGTAGTCCCACAGCTCGGTGCCCTGGTAGACGTCGGGCACCCCGGGACCGGCGAGCTGGAGCAGCTTCTGGCCCAACGAGTTCGACCAGCCGGGCGCGGCGATCCGGTCGACGAAGGCACGGACCTCCGCCGTGAGGGACCCGTCGGCGAGCACCCGGGCGGGCCAGCTCGTGACGCCGTCCTCGTAGTCGAGGTCGGGATCGTGCCAGTTCGTGCGCACCCGCGTCTCGCGGGCGACCTTGAGCAGGTAGGCGGAGAGCCGCTCGGGGCCGATCGGCCAGGCGCCGAGCAGGGTCTGCCACGCCAGCGGTTCGAGCAGGGGGTCGCCCAACGGCTGCCGGGCGGACCAACGGCGGAAGCGCTCGGCGTACGCCTCCGGCAGCTCGCTGAGCACCGCCAGGCGGGCCCGTACGTCCTCCGAGCGCTTGGTGTCGTGGGTGGACAGCGTGGTCATGGTGGCGGGCCAGCCGGCCTCCCGGACCGCGTTCGCCGCGTGCAGCTCACCCGGCGACACCCCGAACCGGCCCGGGTCGACGCCCACCTCGTTGACCGCGACCAGGCTGTTGTGCCGGTAGATCGCCGTGTCCTCGACGCCCTTGGCCATCACCGGGCCGGTCGCCTGCTGCACCCGCACCGCGAGCGGGCCGGTCGGCCGGGCGACCATCTCGTCCCGGACGGCGGTGAGGATCTCCCGCAGCGCCGGCCGACGCCGGGCGGCCCGCTCGACCGCCTCGTCCAGCGCCCAGCGGTGCTGCGGGAGATAGGACCGGTAGACGGGAAACTCCACCAGCAGGGCCCGGACGGCGTCCGCGCGCTCGGCCGCCGGGCAGCGGGGCAGCAGCGCCGCGACGAGCGCCTCCACGCGTCGCGCCTCGGCGACCAGCATCGTCGCGACGACCTGCTCGCGCGCCTCGCGCACGACGTCGGCCAGCGCGGTGCCGGTCAGGCCGGCCGCCTCGGTCAGCCGCTGCCGGCCCGCCGGGGCCACGAAGACGCCCGAGATCTCGGCCAGCGCGTCGTAGCCCGTGGTGCCGTCCACCGGCCAGCCCGCCGGCAGCTCCTCGCCGACGCCCAGCACCTTCTCCACGACGATCCACGCTGCGGGCGCCGCGGCCCGCAGCCGCCGCAGGTATTCCGAGGGATCCGCCAGGCCGTCCGGATGGTCGACGCGCAGCCCGGTGACCTGCCCCTCCCGGACCCAGCGCAGCGTCTCGGCGTGCAGCGCCCCGAACACCTCCGGGTCCTCCGTGCGCAGGCAGGCCAGCGTGTCGATGTTGAAGAACCGGCGGTACGTCAGGTCGGCCGCCCCCCGGCGCCAGGACACCAGCCGGTAGTGCTGCCGGCCGTGCACCTGCGCCACCGTGCCGTGCCCGGTGCCGGGCGCCAGCGGGAACCGGTGCTCGTGGTAGACCAGCGAGTCGTCGGCGAGCTTCAGCTCCCCCTCGGCCGCCGCGCCGCCGTCGCCGTCGTCGCCCAGCACCGGCAGCAACAGCGGCCCCGCCGACCAGTCGACGTCGAAGAACCGGGCGTAGCGGGACTCCGGCCCGTGCCGCAGCACGTCGGACCACCACGGGTTGGCCGCCGCGTCGGCGACGCCCATGTGGTTGCAGACCACGTCGACCACGAAGCCGAGCCCGGCCTCGGCGAGCCGGCGGGCGAGCGCGAGGCGCGCCCGCTCGCCGCCCCGGCCCCGGTCGGCGCGCGTGGGGTCGACCAGGTCGTAGCCGTGCGTCGAGCCCGGCGCCGCGGCGAGCAGCGGGGAGGCGTAGAGCGCGCCGACACCGAGGTCGACCAGGTAGTCGGTCAGCGCGACGGCGTCGGGGAGACCGAGGTGGGGGCCGAACTGGAGACGGTACGTGGAGGTCGGTGCCGCCATCAGCCGGTGAACCCCCTGGCCCGTCGGGTGGACGCCCGCCGGTCCCGGCCGTACGTCTCGGTCAGCCGGCGCAGCCGGAACTCCAGGCCCGGGGTCAGCGCCTCCGCCCGGAACCGCCACCGCCAGCTCCCCTCGGCCTGCCCCGGGACGTTCATCCGGGCCGCCGGGCCCAGCTCCAGCACGTCCTGCAACGGCAGGACGGCGAGCTCGGCCACCGACGCGAAGACCGCCCGCGCCATCGACCGGCAGATGCCGTCCGGTACGCCCCCGAGGTAGCGCTCCACCCGCAGCCGCTGGTCGGCGCTCGACTCCTCCCACCAGCCCAGTGTGGTGTCGTTGTCGTGCGTCCCGGTGTACGCCACGCAGTCGGTCGGGTAGTGGTGCGGCAGATGCTGGTTCTCGTCGCCGGCGAAGGCGAACTGGAGCAGCCGCATGCCGGGAATGCCGGCGTCGATGCGCAGCTGCTGCACCTCGGCCGAGGCGGGCCCCAGGTCCTCGGCCAGCATCACCACCTCGCCGAGTTCCTTGCGGACGGCCTGGAACAGCGACGGGCCCGGCCCGTCGCGCCAGCGCCCCGCACTCGCCGGCCGGCCCACCGGCACGGCCCAGTAGCGCAGGAAGCCCCGGAAGTGGTCGAGCCGGATCATGTCGTACAGCTGGGTCATCCGGCGGATCCGGTCGACCCACCAGGCGTACTGGTCCTCCGCCATCAGCTCCCAGCGGTAGAGCGCGTTGCCCCAGACCTGGCCGTCGGCGCTGAACTCGTCGGGCGGGAACCCGGCCACGGCGGTCGGACGGCCCGCCGCGTCCAGCTGGAACAGCTCCGGCGCCGCCCACGTCTCGCAGCTGTCCGTGCCGGCGAACATGGCCACGTCGCCGATCAGCTCGATGCCGAGCCGGCGGGCGTGGTCGCGGACGGCGGTGAAGTGCGAGGCGAACAGGTACTGCTCGAAACGGTAGTAGTCGAGGCGGTCCCGCTCGGTGTCGTCGAGCCGGGCCAGCGCGTCCGGGTCCCGCCGGGCCAGCGGCGCCGGCCAGCTCGTCCACGGCCCGCCGTACCGCTCCCGCAGGGTCATGTAGCGGGCGTAGTCGTCCAGCCACCACGCCTGTTCCCGGGCGAACGCCTCGCTCTCGGCGGTCGGCGTGAAGGCGGCGTACGCCCGGGCCAGCAGGTCGGCCTTGACGGCGCCCGCCGCCGGGTAGTCCACGGTGTCCGGCGGCAGCGCCGGCACGTCCGCCAGGTCGGCGGCGGTGAGCAGACCCTCGTCGCGCAGCCGCTCGACGCTGACGTAGAGCGGGCTGCCGGCCAGCGTGGAGCTGGCCTGGTACGGGCAGCCGTCCGCGCCGACGGGGTTGAGCGGCAGCATCTGCCACACGCTCTGCTCGGCGGCCGCGAGGAAGTCCAGCCACTCGATCGCGGCCGGCCCGAACTCACCCACCCCGAACCGGCCCGGCAGTGAACTGGGATGCAGCAGGATCCCGCTACGTCGGTTGACCGGCACCCGAGTCGTCCTCCCGTCCTGTCCCGTGCGCCGGCGCGCGCACGTACAACTGCTCGTACCGCTCGGCGGCCTCGTCCCACGAGAACCGGGCCCGCATGCCGCGCTCCCGCAACCGTGCCCACGCCTGCCGGTCGGCCCAGCGCGCGACCACCTGCGCGATCAGGTCGACCAGGTCCGGCGCGCGGTAGCCGTCGAACGAGAAGCCGAGCCCCGTCGCGGCGACCGTCTCCGCCATGCCGCCGACCCGCCGCACCACGGGCACCGACCCGTAGCGCAGCGCGATCAGCGGCGCCAGCCCGCACGGCTCGAACCGGGAGGGCGCCAGGAAGGCGTCCGAGCCGGCGTACGCCAGCCGGGCGATCGCCTCCCCGCTGTCCGGGTGGTAGGCGACGTGCGGGTAGTAGCGGGCGGCGCGGCGGAACGACCGCTCGTACTCGGCCCCGACGCCGACGACGACGAGTTGCAGGCCGAGGGCGGCGATCTCGTCGATGCCCTCCAGCAGCAGGTCGACGCCCTTCTGGTCGACCAACCGGCCGACGAAGGCGAACAGCGGCACCTCCGCATCCGTCGCCAGGCCGCTGCGCTGCTGGAGCGCGCGCTTCGCCACCGCCTTGCCCGCGAGGTCGTGCACGTCGAAGCGGGCTGGCAGGTGCGGGTCCGTGGCGGGGTCGAAGTCGTCGTAGTCGACCCCGTTGCGGATCCCGTGGTAGTCCTCGCCCCGGGCCCGCAGCAACCCTTGCAGCCCGACCCCGTGCGCGGGGGCGAGGGTCTCGTCCCGGTAGCGGGCGCTGACGGTGGTGACCGCGTCGGCGTACCGGATGCCCTGGGCCAGCAGGTTGCCGGTGCCGTAGCGGGTCAGGTCCAGCTCGTCGGCCTTGTCGTGCGGGAACAACCCCTGGTAGGCGAGGTTGTGGATGGTCATCACGGTCCGCGGCGACGCGTCGAGGGCGCGCAGGTACGCCGGGACGTGCCCGACGTGCCAGTCGTTGCAGTGCACCGCGTCGGGCGGGCTCGCCGAACGGGCGGCCAACTCGGCGACCGCCCGGGAGAACAGCACGAAGGACGACAGGTGCTTCTCCACGTACCCCTCGGGCCGCTGCCAGTCGGGATGCTGCGGCGTCCGCAGGGTGAGGTACCGGACGCCGTCGTGGTCGCCCAGGTCGTCGACGGTGAACTCGGCGCGCGCCGAGCCCGCCGCGACCGCCACCGTGCCGACCCGGCGGCCGTCCGGCAGCCCCGCGTAGCCGGGCAGGAACAGCCGTACGTCGTGCCCCCGTCCGGCCAGCGCCCGGGGCAGGGCCCGGGCGACGTCCCCGAGACCGCCCACCTTGACCAGGGGCGCCACCTCGGAGGTGGCGAAGAAGACCCGCAGCGGGCGGCCGGCGCTCACGCCCGCGTCCCCGACAGCGTGGCCGGCCCCGCGACCGTGGACAGGCCCGCGATCGGGGCGCCGGCCAGGCGCAGCTCGACCGCGCCGGCGGCCCGGGCGACGCTCAGCGCGGCGAGGTCCGGCGCGGTCCAGGTCGCCCCGGCGGCCCGCAGGGCCGGCGCGTCGCCGACGCCGACCGTCACCGCCCCGGCGGACGAGGCGGCGCGGACGCCGCTGGGGGCGTCCTCGACGACCAGGCAGCCCGCCGGGGCCAGCCCGAGCCGGCGTGCCGCGAGCAGGTAGCAGTCCGGCGCCGGCTTGCCGCGCGCCGTCTCGCCCCAGGTGACCATGGCGTCGAAGGCCGCGGCGACACCCAGGTGCGCCACCACCCGCCGGGCCCGGCGCGCGGAGGCGCCGGTGACCAGCGCCAGCCGGACACCGGCGCCGCCGAGCGTCGCCAGGATCTCCCGGGCGCCCGGCACCTCGACGAACGCGAGGTCGGTCTCGGCGACCCGCACCCGGCGCAGGATCTCCTCCCGCGTGTCGGGGTCGAGGTCGCCGAAGAGCGCCGAGACCGAGTGTTCCGGGGAGCAGCCGAGCACGTCGTCGCGGATCGCCGACGCGGACAGCGCCCGATCGTGCTCGGCGGCCAGGCCCCGCCAGAGCGACAGGATGGCCTCGGTCGAGTCGATCAGGACGCCGTCCAGGTCGAACAGCACACCGGCGAAGACAGGGACCGGTCCGGACGCCATCAGCCCCCCGCCACGGCGGGCAGGATGGTCAGCGAGTCGCCGTCGCGCAGGCGGGAGTCGAGCATCCCGCTGGTGCGCACGTCGACGTCGTTGATGTAGAGGTTGACGAAGCGGCGCAGCTGCCCGTCCTCCCCCATCACGCGGCTGCCCAGCCCCGGGTGCCGGGCCTCGAGGTCGGCCAGCACCTCGGCGACGGTCGAGCCGTCCGCGGTCACGTACTTGCTGCCACTGGTGTAGTTGCGGAACACGGTCGGGATGCACACCTCGACGGCCATGGTCGGCTCCTCGGTCAGTAGGGGATCTCGTCGCCGGGCATGGCGCCGGCCAGGTACGACAGCCGACCGGCCTCCACGGCGTGCTTCATCGCCTGCGCCATCAGCATCGGCTCCCGGGCCTTCACCAGGGCGGTGTTGACCAGTACCGCCGCCGCCCCGAGCTCCATCGCCAGGGTGGCGTGCCGGGCGCTGCCCAGCCCGCCCTCGACGACCACCGGAATGTCGACCGTGTCGATGATCTGGCGGATCGGGCCGGGATCGGGGATGCCGTGGCCGGAGGCCACGGGGGCGCTCATCACGCGCAGCGCCGAGCAGCCGAGCGCCGCCAACTCCTTGGCGGTCGCGAGGTCGGGCAGGATGAACGGCATGACCTCCCAGCCCTGCTCGCGCAGCTGGGCGGCGACCTCGACGGTGGCCCGGTTGTCCGGCTCGTTGGTCCGGCCGCGGACGTCCAGCTTGAACACGGTGATGCCGTAGGCGTCGTGCAGGATGTTGACGGTCTTCCACGCGCTCTCGGCCGACCGGGCGAACGAGGTCGTGCCGATCCACAGGTACTGCTCGATGGGAATCTCGTCGGCCAGATCGGACAGCAGGAGACTCGAACGGTTGTTGTCGGGGTCCACGGTGGTGATGAAGACCTGCGAACCGGTCGCCTCGAGCACCTGGCGGATCACCGACGGCGACGTGTACTGCTCGATACCGACGAGCAGGCGCGAGGTCAGCTCCGTGTCGCCGAGCCTGACCCATGCGTCCCGGAGGCCAGCGACCTCCATCGAATCCACGGACATGTACACCCTTTCTGGTCGAGCCGGGCACGACCGGCGGCGGGGAGCGTCAGCCCGGGCCAG
>NZ_WAAS01000067.1:0-29033 GCF_008806585.1 Micromonospora sp. AMSO12t | reverse complement strand
CGGCGCGGTGGTGGGGGGCGGGGTGCCGCCGCCGCACGCCGCGCCGTTGATCGTGCAGTTCAGCGGCGCCTTGTACGCGCCGGTGCCGTTGTAGCCCCAGCTGAACGAGGCACCCGCCGCGATCGGGCCGGCCCAGCTCTTCTTGACCGCGACGTAGTGGTTGCCGGTGCGCGTGACGTCGGCGTCCCAGGAACTGCTGATGCTGGTGCCCGACGGCAGGTCGAACTCGATGCGCCAGGTGCTCACCGGGGCGCTCGTCCCGTTGGTGACGGTCACCCGCGTCTCGTGACCGGTCCCCCAGTCCTGCGCCTTGGCGAAGCCGGCGGTCACGCTGCCGGCGCCGAACGCACTGGCCATCGGGACCGTGGCGGCGGTCACCGCCATCACGGCGCCGACCCAGAGGGCCCGGCGGAGCGATCTCTTCATGCGGCGTCTCCCTAAACAGTTAGGAAACTTTCCAGATTGTTGGTGAGACGCTACTCACGCCGTCATCCATTCGTCAAGATGTCGATGTATCGATTTACCTTGGGAGCGCGACCAGCCCTCCGGCCGCTCCCCCGGGCGACGGCCCGGCGACGGCGCGTAGCCTCGACCCATGACCGTCTTCGACACCCGGATCGACGCCCTGGCCGGAGGTCCGGCCGACCTCGCGCGGTACCGCGGACGCGCGCTGCTGGTGGTCAACGTCGCCTCGCGCTGCGGCCTCACCCCGCAGTACGCCGGCCTCCAGGCGCTGCACGACGAGTACGCCGACCGCGGCCTGGTGGTGCTCGGCGTGCCCTGCAACCAGTTCGCCGGCCAGGAGCCGGGCACCGCCGCCGAGATCAGCGACTTCTGCCAGGTCAACTACGGGGTGACCTTCCCGCTGACCGAGAAGGTCGACGTGAACGGCCCCGGCCGCCACCCGCTCTACGCGGCGCTGGTCGGCACGGCCGACGCGGAGGGCCACGCCGGCGACGTGCGGTGGAACTTCGAGAAGTTCCTCGTCGCCCCGGACGGCACGGTGGCGGCCCGGTTCGCGCCCACCGTCGAGCCCGGCTCGGCCGACCTGCGCGCCGCGATCGAGAAGGTGCTGCCCCCGGCGGCCTGAGGGCACCCGCCTCGGCCGTGCCGCTGCGTGCCGACCGGACTACGATCGGCGACACCTGGTCCGAGTGGAGGGGGCGGGATGTTCTTCGCGGTGCAGCCGGCACTCACACCGGGCCAGGTCCCGCCCGAACACCACGTCAGCATCCAGCGTCCGCTCGACGCCGGTCGGGTGGTGCTCGACGCCGCCGTGCCCGACGACGTGCTGCGCGACCACAGCCGCCTGCGGCACCTCCCGCCGGTTCCCGCGCACCTCGACGGCCCGGGGCGGCACCGCTTCACGCTGGAACACCTGCGCGGCCGGCTCGAGGACGCGACGTCCTACATCCGGATGTCGCCCGAGGACCTGCCGCCGTTCGCCCGGGAGCTCCTCGCGGCGGCCAGGCCGGTCGTGCTCGTCTGGACCGACCCGACGACCGGCGAACGGGTCGAGCGGGTGGTGGTGGCCGTCCGGCGCGACGGCGATCCGGGCGGCCGGAGCGGGCGCACCCCGCCCGGCCCCCGCCGGCCGTGACTCCCGCGCCTCAGCCCCCGACGACGACGGACCCGGTCGGATTGGCCAGCGCGGCCCGGATCGGGGCGAGCGCGGCGGCGAACTCGTCGAGCTCCCCGGCCTCGTCCCAGAGCTCGGCCAGCTCGGACCCGTCGGCGAGCACCCGGTCCAGCGCCCGCAGGGCCAGCGCCGGCAGCTCCGCGGAGAGCGTCAGGCGCCCGCCGGCGGTGAGGAAGTCCGGCGCGTACGCCGAGTCGACCGGCGGGCCACCGGGAAGCTGCGCGGCGACCACCGCCGACGCCGCGACCGCCTTGGCGCCGGGCCACGAGTCCAGGAAGTCGCCCTCCCCCGCCGCCTCGCGCAGCGCCTGCTCGACCAGCAGGGGCCGTCGCTCCGGCGACGCCTCGTCGAGACCGCCGCACCAGTCCGCTGCCACGTCGTTGTCGAACGGTCCCGCCGCCCACGCGCCCATCGCACTCCCCAATCCGTGTTCGCAAGTGGAGGCAGGCTAGCCGCCAGGGCCGACACCGTTCCCGCCGCGACAGCGTTGCGGGCCGCCCGGCGGGCGTTGTCCCGAAGCCGGCCCCCCGCGCCCGGGCCGGCAGTACGTTGGGCGGACGGGCACGCGGACCGCCCCCCACCGGCCGGCGCCCCGCACCCGGCCCGACGCCGTCGACCGGTCCATCGGGCACCGGGCACCGGGCACCGGGCACCGGGCACCGGGCACCGGGCACCGGGCGGAATTGTCGACCACACCGGTGGGGAATACCGTCACCGCGAACGAGGTTGGGAAGCGACATGACAACTGTGGGATTGATCGGCAGTGGACACATCGGCGGCACGGTGGCGCGGCTGGCGGTGGCCGCCGGCTACGACGTGGTGCTGAGCAACTCGCGCGGCCCGGAGACCCTCAAGGACCTCGTCGAGGAGCTGGGCCCGCGCGCCCGGGCGGCCACGGTCCGGGAGGCCGCGGAGGCCGGCGACCTGGTGGTCGTCACCATCCCGCTGAAGGCGTACCGGGACGTACCGGTCGAGCCGCTCGCCGGCAAACTCGTGCTGGACACCAACAACTACTACCCGGAGCGGGACGGCCGGTTCCCCGAGCTGGACTCGGGCTCCACCACCAGCAGCGAGCTGCTGCAGCGGCACCTGCCGCAGTCGCGGGTGGTCAAGGTGTTCAACAACATCTTCTTCAAGCACCTGCACGCGCTGGCCCGGCCGGCCGGCGCCGACGACCGCAGCGCGCTGCCCGTCGCCGGTGACGACGCGGGCGCCAAGGCGGAGGCCACGGCCTTCCTCGACCGGATCGGCTACGACGCCGTGGACGCCGGGACGCTCGCCGAGAGCTGGCGCTACCAGCCGGACACCCCGGCGTACGGGACCATCTACTCGGCCGACCCGGCGGACTGGGAGCGCGAGGCGCCGGCCGACGCCGCCAGGGTGCGGGCCGCCCTGACCGAGGCCACCCGCTGATCGTTCGCCCCTCCGGCCGGCGCCGCCGCACCGTCCGCCCATCGTGGCGCGACGGTTCTGCCGCAGGCACCACGCCCGGTCGCACCACGGGCGGTGCGGCCGGGCGAGCGGTGCGGCCGGGCGGGCCGGGCTAGGCTGCGACGGTGCAGCTCACCACCGTGGACGACATCGTCACGGCCGAGAAGCGCATCGCGGGGCGGGTCGCCCGCACGCCGCTGCTGCCCTGCCCCCGCCTCGGCGACCCGCTCCGGCTCGACCTCGCGGTGAAGGCGGAGAACCTCCAGCACACCGGCAGCTTCAAGGTGCGGGGCGCGCTGAACGCGCTGCTCGCCCGCGTCGAACGGGAGGGGGCGCCCGCCGGGCTGACCGCCTTCTCCGCCGGCAACCACGCGATGGCCGTGGCCTTCGCCGGCCGTACCTTCGGCCTGCCGACGGTCGTCTGCATGCCACCGCAGGCGGTGCCGACCAAGATCGAGGCGGTCCGGCGGTACGGCGGCGAGGTCGTCCTCACCGAGGACCTGCTGGGCACCTGCCAGGCCCTCGCGGCAAAACGCGGATACCACCTTCTGCACCCGTTCGACGAGCCGGACGTCATCGCCGGCCAGGCCACCGTCGGCAGGGAGATCCTGGCCGACGGCCCGCCGCCGGAGCTGGTCCTCGTGCCGGTGGGCGGCGGCGGGCTGATCAGCGGGGTGGCGTCGGCCGTCCGGGCGGCCGTCCCCACCGCCCGCGTCGTCGGGGTCGAGCCGGCCACTGCCAACGCCGTCGGCCACGCGCTGCGCACCGGCGGCGACGCCCTGGCGGTACGGCCGACGTCGATCGCCGACGGGCTGGCGGCGCCGTTCGCGGGGCGGCACACCCTGGCGCACGTCCGCGCCCTCGTGGACGAGGTGGTCGAGGTGTCCGAGGAGGACATCCGGGCCGCCTGGTGGGAGCTGCTGGACGCGACGAAGCTCCTGATCGAACCGTCCGCCGCCGTCACCCTCGCCGCGCTACGGGCCGGCCTGGTCGACGCCGGACCGGGCACCCGTACCGTGCTGGTCCTCAGCGGCGGGAACGTCTCCCCGGCCATGCTCGCGTCCCTGGCCTGACGCACGCGGGGGGTCGACGAGGCCGTCGAACTGCGGGCCGACGCACCACCGGCGCGGCCGACGGGCCGACCGGTCCCCCGCCGGGCCGGATCAGAGCGGGCGGCGACCGGCGAAGCCGCACTCCATCCGGTGGTACCAGCGCACGTCGGTGTCCCCCTCCAGCCAGCACCAGAGCACCGGCCGACCGTCGCGCTCGCCGGGGAAGTCGAGCAGGACCGGCGCGATCCCCTTGACCTGGATGTCGTGGGAGTGCAACTCCTCGACGAGGGCGTGCAGCCGCGCCTCCAGCCCCTTGACCTCGGCCAACCCGCCGAGCGGGCTGGCGCCCCGGTCAGCCAGGTCGACGCGCAGCTCGGCCAGGTCGGCCCGCAGCCGGATCAGCTCGTCGACGCGCGGGCGCAGGGTGGCGATCAGGTGGCGGGCCTGGGCGAGGGTGAACACCGGGCCAGTATGGAGCACCGCCCGACCGGTGGGACCGCACCACGCGCCGCCGGGGCGGCAGGTCCGACAGCGCCGCCGGCCGGACCCATCCACCCCCGCTTTGTAGCTAACCTTCCTTGACGGGGCATCAACGTGTAGCTAAGTTTCGACCAAACCGACGGGAGGGTCGACATGGAGCGAAGGAAGTTCCTGGCCGGAGCGGGTGCGGTGACCGCGGGCGCGGTCGCGGCGACGGCACCCGGCGCGGCTGGTCACGCCGCGCCCGGCATCCGCCACGTGGAGACCGGGCTCGACGTGCTCGTCCGGTCCGACTTCGCCGAACTC
This sequence comes from Micromonospora sp. AMSO12t, assembly GCF_008806585.1. Lineage (NCBI taxonomy): Bacteria > Bacillati > Actinomycetota > Actinomycetes > Micromonosporales > Micromonosporaceae > Micromonospora > Micromonospora sp. AMSO12t. Next base: position 24,125 of record NZ_WAAS01000067.1, on the reverse strand, counting down.
GCCGGCCAGCGGGTCGGGGTGATCTCGAACCCCACCGGCGTGGACTCGGCCTACCGGCACCTGGTCGACCTGATGCACGCCTCCGGCACAGTGCGGCTGGCCGCCGCCTTCGGCCCCGAGCACGGCTTCCGCGGCTCGGCGCAGGCCGGCGGCAGCGAGGGCACCGGCATCGACGCCCGCACCGGGGTCACCGTCTACGACGCGTACGGCGCCTCGCTGGCCAAGTGGGAGACCATGTTCACCCAGGCCGGCGTCGACACCGTCGTCTTCGACATCCAGGACGTCGGCGCCCGCTTCTACACGTACATCTGGACCATGTACACCTCGATGATGGCCGCGGCCCGGACCGGCAAGCGGTACGTGGTGCTGGACCGGCCGAACCCGGTCGGCGGCCGGGCCTACGGGCCGATGATGACCGCCGGTTTCACCTCCGGGGTGGGCCTGAAGGAGATCGTCCAGCAGCACGGCATGACCGTCGGCGAGCTGGCCCGGTTCTTCAACGCCGAGTTCCTGCCCGCCGAGGCCGGCCGCCAGGTCGACCTGCACGTCGTGAAGTGCCGGCACTGGAAGCGCGACAGGCTGGCCGCCGACACCGACCTGCCCTGGGTGCTGCCCAGCCCGAACATGCCCACCACGGACACCGCGCTGGTCTACCCCGGCACCGGCCTGTTCGAGGGCGTCGCCTCGCTCACCGAGGGCCGTGGCACCTGCAAGCCGTTCGAGCTGATCGGCGGGCTGGCCGAGGACTTCGACTACCACTGGTCCGACCGGCTCAACGCCCGCGAGCTGCCCGGCGTCGAGTTCCGCGAGGCGTACTTCACGCCGACGTCCGCCGGGCAGAAGCCCGCGCTGCTCAACAAGCTCTGCGCCGGCGTCGAGGTCAAGGTCGTCGACCGCGCGAAGTACGACCCGATCCGCACGGCGGTCGCGATGCTGGTGGAGGCGCACAAGTACGAGGCGTTCGCGTGGCGGCGCGACTCGTGGGACGCCGTGCGTCCGTACTGGATCGACAAGCTCACCGGGTCGCCACGGCTGCGCACGATGATCGACGCGGGCGCCGACGTGGACGACGTGGTCGGCGCCTGGGCCGACGAGTTGGCGGACTTCGACCGCCGCCGCAAGCCCCACCTGCTCTACCGGTGACTCAGGCGAAGACCCAGCTGACGGCGGCCAGGACGAGGTAGGCGACGGGGACCGAGCAGGACGGCACGAGAGCGGCCAGTCGTCGACGCCTCTCGCCCACCCGCGGTGCTCCCGGCACGGGGGCGAAGGGGGAGGTGACGAGGTCGCCGTCCCCGTCGCCTGCCAACTCCCGGTGCTCGACGAACGCCAGGACCCCGACCACCACGAACAGCCCGAGGGAGAGCGCCGGGGCGGGAAGGGTCAGTACGGCCGGCAGGCCGAGCCGGCCGGCGGCCGCTGCCCCCACGGCGACGAGGGGCACCAGGGCGGCCAGGGGAAGACCGACCGCCAAGGGGTGACGCATCAGGGGCGACAGCAGCTTGGGCAGGCTCGGGAGCACGAGCAGGAACACCCCGAGGCAGGCGAGCTGGACCGCGTTGTAGCTCAGCCGCTCGGGGGGTGGTGTTCACGGCGTCCTCTTCTCGGAGCTCCGGGGGTGGGGCAGTGACAGGTCGTCGCCGGTGTCGCCGGTGGAGAGGTGGTTGCCGACCCTGGTCGAGAACGCCTGCCACTGGGCGAGGCCCTGCGCCAGCTCCGGCGGTGTCGGCCTGCGGGCTCAGGTGAGGGCGGCCACCAGCAGGGCGAAGGCGGCGATGATGACGGCGACGCGGACGTAGTGGAGGCGGTCCCAGCGGTTCATCTGCTGCTTCCAGTCTGCGGGCCGGTTGTCAGGGGTCCACGTCTTGCCCCGGTTGTTGATCGGGACGAGCAGCAGGATCGACATGATCACGCTGAGGATCAGCAGCGCGCCGGCGGTGACGACGAGGCCGTTGCCGTAGGAGCGCCATCCGGCGATGGCACAGACCGCGACGAGGACGAGCGAGGTGATGTACCAGACCGGCATCACGGCGCCGAGCATCCGGCCCCCGTGGGAGCGGCCGAGTTGGCCGCTGTCACCGGGAAGTGCGTTGAGGATCGGGTTGATGACGAAGGCGACGGAGAACTCCACCCCCACCATCAGGCCGACGACCACGATGGCGAAGACCTCGAGTGCGTTGAGCATGATGACCCTTCTGAGATCTAGTGCTGCTAGCTGATGAGTCAACGCTAGCACTGCTGTCGCTTGATTATCTAGCGATGCTAGGATCGAATCATGTCGGTACAGGAACGCAAGGAGCGCGAACGGGCGGCGCGCGAGCGCCTCATCGTGGCGACTGCCCGCGAACTCGCCGAGCAGCAGGGCTGGGACGCGGTCACGACCCGCCGGCTCGCCGAGCGCATCGAATACAGCCAGCCCGTCCTCTACAGCCACTTCCGCGGCAAACGCGAGATCATCGGCGCCGTCGCCCTCGACGGCGCCGCCGAGATGGCTGCGGCGCTGCGGGCCTCGACCTCCGCCGCGGACGGCCCGCGCGCCCGGGTCACCGCCCTCGCCCGCGCCTACCTCGACTTCGCCGCACGCAACCCGGCGGTCTACGACGCCATGTTCGAGCTCGACGGCGGCCTGGCCTTCGCGAGCGAGGACACCCCACTACCTCTTAAGGACGCCTTCGCCGCCCTGCTGGAAAGCCTCGGCGAGGTCGCCGGGGACGGCGTCCACCCGGCACTGTTCACAGAGGTGTTCTGGGCGGCCCTGCACGGGCTGGCCACCCTGACCCGAGCGGGACGGCTGCCGCCGGAGGACACCGAGCCGAGGGTGGAGCTGCTGGTGGACCGGCTCGCCGTGGTCTGACACACCATCCCGGCGGGCATTCAGCCGGGGCCCTCGGGCCCCCGCCGCTGCATGCCCACCGCATCGCTTCCGGTCACTCGCGCCCACACGGGCGCAGCCGCAGATCGCCGGGCCCACGCCTAGACGGGCACCCGCCCCGGAAGCTGCGATGCCCATTGATGACGACCCGATACGCGCCCTAACCGGGCCGGTCCGCTCCGCCCAGAATCGGCACCACGGGCCGGCTGCGCCACGGGCTCGGAGAGCCCCCGGAGGCGGCCGACGCCGAAGAAGTCAGTCGGCCTGGGCGGCCAGTTCGCGTGCCCGGTCCCGGGCCGCCTCCAGCGCGGCGAGCAGCGCCGCGCGTACGCCGTGCTTCTCCAGCTCGCGTACGGCGGAGATGGTGGTGCCGGCCGGTGAGGTGACCGCCTCGCGCAGCTTCACCGGGTGCTCGCCGGAGTCGCGGAGCATCACGGCCGAGCCGATGGCGGTCTGCACGATCAGCTCGTGCGCGACCTGCCGGGGCAGGCCGAGCAGGATGCCGGCGTCGATCATCGCCTCGACCAGCAGGTAGAAGTACGCCGGCCCGGAGCCGGAGAGCGCGGTCACCGCGTCCTGCTGGGACTCGGGCACCCGGACGGTCGAACCCAGCGGCTTGAACATCTCCTCGGCCAACGCCAGGTGCGTGCCGGTGGCGTGGGCGCCGGCGGAGATCGCCGTCATCGCCTGGTCGACCAGGGCCGGGGTGTTGGTCATCACCCGCACCACGGGCGTGCCCTCGGGCAGCCGGCGGTTGAAGAAGCTGGTCGGCAGGCCGGCGCAGAGGGAGATGACCAGCTTGTCGGCGGGCACCTTCGGCCCGATCTCGTCCAGCAGGGTCGCCGCGTCCTGCGGCTTGACGGAGACGGCGAGCACCTCCGCCTCAGCCACGGCGGTGAGGTTGTCGACCACCCGGATCCCGTAGCGGGCGGTCAGCTCCTCGGCGCGGGAGGGCCGGCGGGCGGTGGCGAGCAGCCGGTCGACCGGCCAGCCCGACCGCAGCAGCCCGGAGAGCATCAGCTCGCCGATCTTGCCGGCCCCGATGACCGCGACCGTGTGCACCGAACCCGCCATCGCCGTCGTACCCCCTCGAAGTGGACCGGCGTCGCGGCGGGCCGGACGGCCCGCCGCGACGCCGGGGATGGATCAGCTGCCGAAGAAGACCTCGGCCTCGGCGTACCGCTCCAGCGGCACGGTCTTCAGCTCGCGGGTGGCCTCGGCCAGCGGGACGCGGACGATGTCCGTGCTCTGCATGGCGACCATCTTGCCCCAGTCGCCCTCGTGGACCGCGTCGATCGCCTGGAGGCCGAGCCGGGTGGCGAGCACCCGGTCGAAGGCGCTCGGGGTGCCGCCGCGCTGGATGTGCCCGAGCACGACGGTGCGGGCCTCCTTGCCGGTCTTGGCCTCCAGCTGCTCGGCGAGCCACTGGCCGATGCCGCCGAGGCGGACGTGGCCGAACGCGTCGAGTTCCTGGTTGTGCAGGACCATCTGGCCGTCGAGCGGCTGGGCGCCCTCGGCGACCACGACGATCGGGGCGTACTGGTGCTGGAAGCGCTTCTCGACGTAGCCGGCGACCTGCTCGACGTCGAACTGCCGCTCCGGCAGCAGGATCACGTTGGCGCCACCGGCCAGGCCGGCGTGCAGGGCGATCCAGCCGGCGTGCCGGCCCATCACCTCGACCACCAGGGTGCGGTGGTGGCTCTCGGCGGTGGTGTGCAGCCGGTCGATCGCCTCCATCGCGATGTTGACGGCGGTGTCGAAGCCGAAGGTGTAGTCGGTGGCGCCGAGGTCGTTGTCGATCGTCTTCGGCACGCCGATGACGTGGACCCCGAGCTCGTGCAGCTTGGTGGCCACGCCGAGGGTGTCCTCGCCACCGATCGCGATGAGCGCGTCCACGCCCTGCGCGGCGAGGTTCTCCTTGATCCGCTCGACGCCGTTCTCGATCTTGAAGGGGTTCGTCCGGGACGAGCCGAGGATGGTGCCGCCGCGCGGCAGGATGCCGCGGACCTCCGCGATGCCCAGGGGGCGGGACAGGCCCTCCAACGGGCCCTTCCAGCCGTCCCGGAAACCCACGAACTCGTGGCCGTAGCTGGCGACGCCCTTGCGGACCACCGCCCGGATGACCGCGTTGAGACCTGGGCAGTCGCCGCCGCCGGTGAGCACGCCGATACGCATGATCGCTCATCCTCCTGGGAGCATCAGGTGAAGCCCGATTTGCCCCAGGATATGTGTCGAATCAAGACCATCGGCGCCGTTGCCGGCCCGGGGCGGGCCGTCAGTGCGCACTGTAGTCGCCGCGGGCGTACGCCGACACCGCGCCCCGGGCCGGTCTCACCGGCGGACGGCCTACCGGTCAGTAGCTGACCTCGTGGTTCTCCCCCACCTCCGGCGGCTTGCCGGTCACCGCCGCCTTCGCGTAGCCGAACAGGTTCACCACGGTGCTCGACGGAGAGTCCCAGTACTCCGCCGATCCGGCGTGCACCCTGAGCAGGGTGAGTCCGGGGGTCTCCAGCCCGTCCGGGAACCAGGCCTTGAGCACCGGGTTCCACAGCTCTTCGGCCTTCGCCCGGTCGTACTCCTCCCGGGCCGTGCCCGCGACCGACACCCAGGAGTTGCGCCGGGAGTCGGAGAAGGAGACGTTGACCTCGGGGTTCACGCGGACCTGCCGGACCTTGGCGGAGTCGGCGTACGCGAAGAACCACAGGTCGCCGTCGAACTCCGCCTCCTGCAACCCCATCGGACGGCTCACCATCCGGCCGTCCACGGCGATCGTGGTCAGCATGCAGATGCGGGCCTCGCGGACCAGCTCGGTCACCCGGCGCCGGGCCTCGGCGGCGTTGGTCGGTTCGTTGCTCATTGGGACTCTCCCTCACATCGGCTCGACGTCGCACCGGTGCCCGGGACAGAACCGACCAAACCTACGAACCGGTCATCGCCCGCCACCGGGCCAGGTTGTGCCGGGCATCGACCAACGCGTCGTGCCGCGCCGCGTCGGCGTCCGGCAGCGGCGGCCGGCCCCGGTCGTCCCAGAGCTGGCGCAGGTCCTTGGTGAACCGGGGGATCTCCCGGGGCAGCGCCGGCATGGCGCCCCACAGCTGGGCCAGGGCGACGTGGTCGTACGCGGCGTACCAGGCCCAGAGCTCCAACTGCTCGCCCGGGCGGTCGCGGACCGGCTCGACGAGGAAGTCGTACAGCTCGTCGCGGATGCGCTCCCGGGAACGCCAGGCGCGGTTCGCCGGGGAGGGCAGCTTGTCGAGCACGTTGCGGCGCACCCAGGGCACGGCCCGCGAGTCGTCGAACTCGGTCGAGACGGCGTAGAACTCACGGCCGTACTCGTCGACGACGCCGATCGACACGAGGTCGACGAGCCGGCCGTCCTCGATGAACTCGCAGTCGTAGAAATAGCGGTAGACCATCACCGGTCATCCTCGCCCACGCCCGTCGCCGCCGGGCCACCGGGGCGGCCGGACGCCGCCCGTCACGCCGATCGCCGCAGCTCGGGAGTGTCACGGAAGTGATTTGAGGGGTGTACAGCAAGCGACCGGACCGTCATGATCTGATGTGTACCGCTACCGGACGCCGAACCGGTGTCAGTTCACCTCGTCGAGGGCCTTCAGGTTCACCCGGTGAGCGAGTTGTGGTCCTTGACCGGGGAGGGGTTGGACCGTGGAGATGCGCCTGCCGGAGCCTGGTGACGCGCTCACGGGTGTGGAGATGTTCGCCGGGCTGGAGCCGGAGGTCCGGCAGCGGGTGATCGCCGCGGCGGTCCCCCGCACGTACCGCAAGGGCCAACTGCTCTTCGTCGAGAACGACCCCGGCGAGTCCCTCATCGTCCTGCGTCGGGGCGCGGTCGCGGTCTTCCGCACCGCGCCGACCGGCGAGCGCGCGGTGCTGCACGTCATCCGTCCGCCCGACGTGCTGGGCGAAGTCTCCCTGCTCGACGCCTCCACCCGCTCCGCCTCGGCCGAGGCGATCGAGGACTGCGCCGCGCTCGCGCTGTCCCGGGGCGCGTTCATGGAGCTGGTGCACTCCAACCCGCGCATCCTCGACGCGGTGATGCGCTCGCTCGGCGGGCTGATCCGCCGGCTGACCGAGCAGAACGCCGACCACGTCTTCCTGGACCTGCCCGGCCGGGTGGCCAAGACCCTGGTGCGGCTGGCCGGCGAGAGTCAGGCCCCGATGATCACCATCGAGCTCAACCAGAGCCAGCTCGCGGAGATGGCCGGCGGCTCGCGACAGAGCGTCAACCAGGCGATCGGGTCGTTCGCCAACCGGGGTTGGCTGCGCACCGAGGGCCGGCGCATCGTGGTCACCGACGTCGCGGCGCTGCGCCGCCGCGCCGGCATGAGCGAGCGCTGAGGCGTACGCGAAAAAGGGCCGGAGCAGCCGCTCCGGCCCTTTCGTGCGGGGTGTCAGGGAGTGTTGCTGCCCGGCCCGACCCAGTTGGTGCTGCCCGGCCCGACCCACTCCGTGCCGTCCTTGCCGCCACCGGACTGCTCGCTGACGATCCCCTGCGCCTGGAGCGCGGCCAGCGTGGCGGCGTCCACGTCGACGGAGTCGCCCGCGAGGTGGCTGACCCCGCTGCCGTCGGTCCAGTCGCTCTGCAACATCACGTACACCATCGGGAATCCCCCTGTGGTCAATGGTCGACATTCAGCCGCCTGACTGTAACCGTAGGGCCGCCCGGTGGACTGTCCACAAGCCAACAGCCCGGTACCCGACAGCTGGGCGGACGGCGATACTGACACCGGAACGGTGCCGATCACGGCGCCGGCGGGATCGCGAGTGGAGGGCGTCATCGCCACGCAGTGTGACCGCTGTGGACGCACGGCCGCCGCGGGCGACCGCTTCTGCGGCGGCTGCGGCAACGAGCTGGGCGCGGTCTGTCCGCACTGCCTGCGCCCGCTCGCCCAGGACGTGGCGTTCTGCACCTCCTGCGGCGCCGCCCGGCCGGGCAGCGAGCGACAGCCGGCCCCGCAGGAGGACCGCCGCCGGGTCAGCGTGCTCTTCGTCGACCTGATCGACTTCACCCCGTACGTCGAGCGGGCCGACCCGGAGCTGGTCCGCGGCATGCAGACCGGGTTCTTCTCGGCCGCCCGTCGCGTCGTGGGGCAGTACGGCGGGGTGGTCGAGAAGTACATCGGCGACGCGGTGATGGCCCTGTTCGGCGCGCCCGTGGCGACCGAGACCGACGCGCTGCGCTGCGTGCGGGCCGGGCTGGAGCTGCAACGGGTGCTGACCCGCTTCGCCCCCACCGGCGCCGACGCGCTGCGCTTCCGGGTCGGGGTGGCCACCGGCGAGGCGCTGGTCGACGTCGCCGCCGCCCGCGACGGCGGCCAGGCGATCGTGGCCGGCGACGTGGTCAACACGGCCTCCCGGATGCAGTCGGTCGCGCCGCCGGGCGGGGTGCTGGTCTGCGGCGTGACGCACGCCCTCACCCGGGACGCGATCCGCTACTCGGAGCAGCCGCCGGTCACCCTGCGCGGGCGCTCCACGACGACCGAGGTGTGGCTGGCCCTGTCCCCGGTCCGCCGGCAGCCGACGGACCGGCAGCCGGACGTCACGCCGCTGATCGACCGCGAACACGAGCTGGGGATGCTGGTCAACGCCCTGCACCGGTCGCTGCGCGACCGCCGCCCGCAGGTGGTGACCGTCTTCGGCCGGGCCGGGCTGGGCAAGAGCCGGCTGGTCCGGGAGCTGTACCGGCACGTGGATCAGCTGGTCGACGAGCCGCTGACCTGGCGGATCGGGCGGTGCCCGCCGTTCGGCGAGAACGTGACGTTCGCGGCGCTGGCCGACATCGTCAAGTCCGAGGCCGGCATCCTGGACACCGACCCGGCGTCGAGCGCCGCCCAGCGGCTCGCCTCGGCCGTCGGCGAGCTGGTCGGCCCGGGCGAGCGGCAGCGCCTCGTCGACGCCCTGCGGCCCCTCGTCGGGCTGCCGGGGACCGCGCTGCCGGCCGAGGAGACCGGGTCGGCGTGGCGGCGTTTCCTGCTCGCCCTGGCCGCCCGACGGCCGACCGTGCTGGTCTTCGAGGACCTGCACTGGGCCGACGACGCGATGCTGCGCTTCGTGGAGCTGCTCGGCACCGCCGCCCGGGACGTCCCGCTGCTGCTGCTCTGCACCGCCCGGCCGGAACTCGTCGACCGGGACCCGAGCTGGGCGGGGACGATCACCGGCTCGGTGACCATCACCCTGCCCCCGCTGCGGGACACGGGCATCGCCGCGCTCTACGCCCACATGTTCGGCCGGGCGGCCTTCTCCGCCGACATGCTCAGCCCGCTGATCGAGGTGGCCGGCGGCAACCCGCTCTACGCCCACGAGTACGTCCGGATGCTGATCGAGCAGGGCGCGCTGCGCCAGTCCGTGCGGGGCTGGTCGATGGAGAAGCACCTCGACCTGCCGATGCCGGAGAGCGTGCACGCCGTCATCGCCAACCGCATCGACCTGCTCGACGCCAAGGAGCGCACGGTGCTGCTGGCCGCCGCCGTGGTCGGCGTGCAGTTCTGGCCGGGGGCCGTGGCCGCCGCGCTCGGGCAGCCCGTCGAGTCGGTGGAGCGCGCGCTGCGCCGGCTGGAGCAGCGGGACTTCGTGCACGAGCAGGCCGCCTCCACGATGGCCGGGCAGCCCGAGTACCGGTTCCGGCACGTGCTGGTGCGCGACGTCTGCTACCAGCGGCTGCCCCGCACCGAGCGGGTGGCGCGGCACGAGCGGACGGCGCAGTGGCTGGACATGCTCTCGCAGAGCCGGGACACCGACCTGGCGGAGGTGCTGGCCCACCACCGGTGGGCGGCCCACGAGATCGCCCGGTCGCTGGGCATGGAGATGGCCCGGTTCGCCGGCCCCGCCCGGGCCGCGCTGCACCGGGCGGCCCGCCGGGCGTACGCGCTACACAGTCTCGACGTCGCGGCGAGCCACGCGGGCCGGGCGCTCGGGCTGGCCGACGACTCCGACCCGCTCGACCGGCTCCAGCTCGAGCTGCTCAGCACCGAGATCTCCTTCTACCGCGACGGCAACGTCTTCCTCTCCGGCGGCGGGCCCGAGCAGGTGCAGGCGCTCGCCGACCGGCTGCTGGCGCACGACGACGACGCCTGCGCGGCGCGCGCCTGGACGCTGCTCGGTCAGGCCGCGTGGCTGCGCGCCGACCGGGCCGCCGCGCTCGCCTGCCTGGACCGGGCCGTCGAGCTCTTCGACCCGCTGCCGGACAGCCCGCAGAAGGCGGACGCCTACGCCGAACTGGGCCGGCTGCACATGCTCAACTATGAGCGTGATCCGGCGGTCGCCGCAGCCGACCGGGCGGCGGAGATCGGTGAGCGGCTGAGGCTGACCGAGACCCGCACCAACGCCCGGATCACCTCGGCAATCGCCCGCTACCAGGCGGGTGACCGGTCCGGCCTGGACGACCTGCACGCGATCGTCGAGCTCAGCCGCGCCAACCAGCTGATCGCCCTGCCCCGGGCCATGCAGAACCTCGCCTACGCCGTCTGCGAGGAGGGCGACTGGCTGCGCTCGGATGCCCTGCTCTCCTCGTCGCCGACCCGCAAGGCCAGCGGGCAGACGCTGACCACGAGCTACTCGGCCGAGGCGATGCGCGCCTGGTTCGAGGGCGACTTCGACCGGCTGCTGGCCGCCGCCGAGGCCTTCGTGGACACCCCGACTGGCAGCTGGGACATGCAGGTCCGCGGCCTGCGCTCCTGCCTGCTGGTACTGCGCGGCGAGCGGGTGCCGCAGGCGCGCTCCCACTCGGACGACGACGCCGCCGCCACGTTCAGCGACGACGTGGCGGCCGCGCTCGACGCCGCCCGGCGCAGCGGTTTCCACCGGCCGCACTGGACGATGCTGGGGATGGGCGCGCTCTGCCGGGCCCTGCAGGGACGCCGGCAGGAGGCGACGGCGCTGATCGACGAGCTGGCCGACTCCTGGTCGGTGGTGCCCGCCATCGCCAGCGGCGAGTGGATCCCGGCGGCCGGGTACGCGGCCAGCCTCGCCGGGCGGGAAGCGGCGGCACGGGTACGCGCGATGCTGGACCGGGTGGGTCACCGCACACCCTGGTCCGAGGCGGCGCGCCGGACGGTGGCCGGTGCGCTGGCCGCCGCTGACGGCGACCACCGGCGGGCCGCCGAGCTGCACCTGGCCGGCGCCGAGATCTACGCCGGTATCCCGGACGTGACGGACCGGATGCTGGCGTTGACCTTCGCGACGGTGGAGCTGGAGCGGGCCGGCGAGTCGACGGCGGGCCGCCCGGAGCTGGCCGAGCTGCGCGCCTTCGCGCTGCGCAACCACGCCCCCGTCCTGCTGGACCTGGCCCGCCCCCCGACGACCGCCGCCGACACCGCCCTGGCCTGCTGACCGGGCGACGCGGGCGGGCGGCCCGTCAGGCGGGGACCGGCTCGCGGGGGACCGGGCCGGCGGGCGGGCTCTTGGCCTTCTGGGCGTACATGTCGACGTACTCGCGGCCGGAGAGCTCCATCAGCTCGTACATGATCTCGTCGGTCACCGCGCGCTCGACGTACCGGTCACCGGCCATCCTGGCGTAGCGCGAGAAGTCCAGCGGCGGGCCGAACCGGATCCGCACCCGGGCGATCTTGGGGATCAGCTTGCCGGGCGGCTGGATCTCGTCGGCGTTGAGCATCGCCGTCGGGATGACCAGGGCGCCGCTCTCCAGGGCCAGCCGGGCCACGCCGGTCTTGCCCCGGTAGAGCCGGCCGTCCGGCGAGCGGGTGCCCTCGGGATAGATGCCGGCGATGCCACCGGCGCGCAGTACCCGCAGCTGGGTGTCCAGGGCCGCCCTGGCCGCCCGGCCGCCCGAGCGGTCGACCGGGATGGTGCCGGAGCCGACGAAGAACATCTTCGTCAGCCAGCCCTTGACGCCCTTGCCGGTGAAGTACTCGGCCTTGGCGATGAACGTCACCCGCCGCCTCACGACCAGCGGCGTGAAGATCGAGTCGGAGAACGACAGGTGGTTGCTGGCGAGGATCACCGGCCCGGTGTCGGGCACGTGGTGCAGCCCCTCGACCTGCGGGCGGAAGACCAGCCTCAGCAGCGGGCCGAGGAGCACGTACTTCATCAGCCAGTACAGCACCGGCGTCCTTTCCAGAGGTGGTCGCGAGGCCGCCGCGTCGCCACGGGTCGTCGTGGGCATGAGCCTACGAACCCGATGCGTGCCGCCACAACGTGATCCGGCCCGCGTGGCGCGGAGCGTCCATTCCGGACAGCCGCAGCCGGGCGGCGGGCAGCCGGCGGGCGGGCGGTGTCGCCTGTCGACGTACCGCCGCCCGTCGCGGATACGGCGCGGGGCGACGGTCGGTCGGGACACCCGTCGGCCCCGCGGGAGGACCTGCGGCACCTACGCTCGTGGTGTGCGGGTGGCCGGGGTGCGGCGGGGAGCGGGCAGGCTGGTCCGGCTGCCCCGGGCCGCCGTGCTGGACCTGCTCATCGGCGTCGCCGTCTCGGCCGTCGTGGCGGCGGCGATCACCGCGAACCTGGGCGGCGACCGGGGCCGCGACGTCCCCGCCTACCTGTTCGCCGTCGGGCTCGGCGCGCTCGTGCTCCTGCGCCGCCGCGCGCCGACCACCGTGCTGGTGGTGAGCGCCGCCGGCCTGGTCGCCTACTACGTGGCCGGCTACCCGCCGGTCGGGCTGGCCCTCCCCCTCGCCGCGGCGCTCTACTCGGCGGCCGAGGCCGGGCAACTGCGCTGGGCGGTGCTCGTGGGGCTCGGCCTGCTCGTCGTCTCCACCGCTTTCCGCACGGCGGACGGCGCGAGCGTCGCGTACCTCATCGGCTTCGAGCTGGCCTCCAGCGTCGCCATCATGGCCGCCGCGGTCGCCCTCGGCGACGGGGTCCGGTCCCGGCGGCTGCGGCGCCGGGAGCAACGGTGGCGGTTGCGGCAACTGGAACGCGACCACGCCCGGGAGGCGGCGCGCCGCGTCGAGGAGGAACGGCTCCGGATCGCCCGGGACCTGCACGACGTCATCGCCCACCACATCTCCGTCATCTCGCTGCACGCCGGCGTGGCCGACGAGGCCCTCGACGACGACCCGGCAACCGCCCGTGCCGCCCTGGGGCACGTCCGCTCGGCCACCACCCAGGTCGCCCGGGAGCTGCGCACCACCCTCGGTCTCCTGCGCGACCCGGCCGTGGCCGAGCCCCGGCAACCGGTGGCGGGGCTGGCCGGGCTGGACGCCCTGGCCGCCGGCGCGCGGGCCACCGGGCTGCGGATCGCCGTCCACCGGCAGGGCGAGCTGACCGGGCTGCCCGCCGCGGTCGACTCGACCGCCCACCGGCTGATCCAGGAGGCGCTGACCAACACCCTGCGCCACGCCGGCGCGAGCACCGTCGAGATCGACGTCGTCCGTGGCCACGGCACCCTCGCCGTCGCCGTCCGCGACGACGGCCGTGGGCAGCGCCAGGACACCCCGCGCGGGTACGGGCTCGGCGGCATGCGGGAGCGCACCGCCCTGCTCGGGGGCACCGTCACCGCCGGCAACCGACCCGGCGGCGGCTTCGAGGTACGCGCCGAACTACCCCTGGGAGGGACCACGTGATCCGGGTGGGACTCGTCGACGACCAGCACCTGGTCCGCGCGGGGCTGCGCGCGCTGCTGAACCGGGCGCCGGACATCGAGGTCGTCGGCGAGGCGGGCGACGGCGACGCGGCGTACCGGCTGGCGGTCACCGAGCGGCCGGACGTCCTGCTGATGGACGTCCGGATGCCGGGCACGGACGGCATCGAGGCCACCCGGCGGATCGTCGCCGACGAGCGGCTGACCGGCGTACGGGTCGTCGTGCTCACCACGTTCGACACCGACGAGTACGTCTTCGAGGCGATCCGGGCCGGCGCGTCCGGCTTCCTGCTCAAGGACACCGGCCCCGACGAGCTGCGGGGAGCGGTGCGGATCGTCCGGGCCGGGGAGGCGCTGCTCTCCCCCGCGGTGACGCGGCGGGTCATGGCGGCGGTGCGCGCCGGCGGGCGGGAGCCGGACCCGGCCCGGCTGGGCTCGTTGACCGCCCGGGAGCGGGAGGTGCTGGCCGAGGTCGCGGCCGGCCGGTCGAACGACGAGATCGGCGCGGTCCTGCACATCAGCCCGGCGACCGCCCGGACGTACGTGAGCCGGCTGCTGGCCAAGCTGCACGCCCGGGACCGCTCGCAGCTCGTCGTGGCGGCGTACGAGAGCGGTCTGGTGCGGCCGGGATCACCGCCCGGCCCGGGCTGACCGGCGGTCGGCGCGCTCGCCGGCACCGGCGGCCCCTCGGGCGGCACGGCGCCGCAGGCGGGCTCCGTTGAAAAACATTCAGCAAGAACGGACATAAATCCCCGGTCGCGACCTGCGGCAGGGCCTCTGACTTCGTACGCCGCGCCACAAGGCACTCCCGGAACGGGGTCCGGACGTGTCACGATTCAAGGCACGGCGTGCGGGTCGGCGCCGAGGGGGCTCAGGCGGCCGCGCCGCGGGCGCGTGATGAGGAGGATGTCCGGTGTCAGCGGGTGGGGCCCGCCGGGGACGGCGGGACAACGGGCTCGACGCGAGCGAGTACGCCATCGCCGGCGACGTGGATCCGCGCGTCGGTGAGCACCTGCTCGACGTCCTGGCCGCCGGTGGGATCGCCGCCTACCTCCAGCCCTCGGCCGACCTGAACCCGGTCACCCGCACCACCACCGTCCCGCCCCGCCCCGTCGACCGGCTCTACGTCGACCGGTCGCACCTGACGACCGCGCGGGACTACCTGACCCAGCTCGCGGACGAGACGGCCCCCGAGAAGCCCCGCGAGGACGAGCCGGACATCGAGGCCGAGTGGGCCCGTATCGTCGCCGGCTTCCACACCACCGCCCCCCGCGGTGGCGACAACCCGTGGCCCGCCGCCGAGGACGTGGACGACCCGCCCGGGCCCGCCGGCGGCCCGGTGACGCTCGGCACGCCCGACGAGCCCGCCGGGCCGACCGCCACCGACGTGCGACGGTTGCCGTACGCGGCCGACATCTCGGGCGTCTCCCTGTCGCGGGGCCGGCAGGACGAGCCGTCGCTGCTCGACGGGCTGGACACCTTCGGCGCGGACCTGCCCGACGACGAGGCGGAGGACGAGCGCTACACCCCGCCGCCGCCCCCGCCCCTGCCGCGCTTCTCGAAGTACACGGTGGTCGGGGTGCTGGCCATCGTGGTCGGCTTCGTGCTCTTCCTGTTCCCGTCGCTCTTCCCGGTGGCCGACCCGTCGGTGGTCAACCTGTTCGGGTTCACCGGCATCCTGGCCGGCTTCGTCTCGCTGATCTGGCGGCTGCGCCCCGGTGGCGACGACGACGAGCGCGACCCGGACGACGGCGCGGTGGTCTGACCGGCGACCCGTCCGCCGACTCTCCTGCCCGCATCCCGGGACGACGGACGCCCCGAGCCCGGTGCGCAACACTGGTGTAACTTACTGTCAGTAGGAATACCGCTGTCCGTCACATCCCTCGCTGACTGCCCGGTTGTTCCTCCGCTGCGGCGGTCACTCCCTGCTGATCGGAATGCCCGAGATGCGACAGAGTTCCCTCGTGGTGGTGGCCAACCGCCTGCCCATCGACGACAGTGTGGCGCCCGACGGTGCCTGCGAATGGCGCCGCAGTCCCGGCGGCCTGGTCAGCGCCCTCCATCCCCTCCTGCGACACACTCCGGCGACGTGGGTGGGGTGGGCCGGCGGCACCGGCCCGGCGCCGGCGCTGCCCGACGTGGACGGCGTCCGCATGCACACCGTTGCGCTGACCGCCGACGACCTGCGCGACCACTACGAGGGCTTCGCCAACGCCACCCTCTGGCCGCTCTACCACGACTCCGTGGAACAACCGGAGTACCACCGCAGCTGGTGGGAGGCGTACCAACGGGTCAACCAGCGGTTCGCCAAGGCCACGGCCGACGTGGCCGAGCCCGGCGCGGTGGTCTGGGTGCAGGACTACCACCTGCAACTGGTGCCCGGCCTGCTCCGGGAGCTGCGGCCGGACCTGCGGATCGGCTTCTTCCTGCATGTGCCGTTCCCACCGCCCGAGCTGTTCATGCAGCTCCCGCGCCGGGCCGAGTTGCTGCGCGGGATGCTCGGCGCCGACCTGATCGGCTTCCAGCGCTCCCAAGCCGCGCACAACTTCGCCCAACTGGTGGCGAAGGTGCTGGACGTCCCCGCCACCGACCGGCGGATCACCGTCGACGACCGGGTGGTCCGGATCGGTGCCTTCCCGGTCTCCATCGACACCGCCGAGATGGCCGCGCTGGCCGCCCGGCCCGACGTCGCCGACCGGGCCAGCCGGCTGCGCCGCGACCTCGGCAGTCCCGAGCAGGTGATCCTCAGCGTCGACCGGATGGACTACACCAAGGGCATCGAGCAGCGGCTCAAGGCGTACAGCGAGCTGATCGCCCACGGGCACGTCAAGGTGCGCGACACCGTGCTCGTGCAGGTGGCGGTGCCCAGCCGGGAACGGGTCGGCCAGTACCAGATCCTCCGGGAACGGGTGGAGCGCGAGGTCGGGCGGATCAACGGGGAGTTCGGCCGGGTCGGCGAGCCGGCGATCCACTACCTGACCCAGCCGTTCGACCGCGCCGAACTGGCCGCGCTCTACCGCGTCGCCGACGTGATGGCGGTGACCCCGCTGCGCGACGGGATGAACCTCGTCGCCAAGGAGTACGTCGCCGCCCGGGTGGACGACACGGGCGCGCTGCTGCTCAGCGAGTTCGCCGGCGCCGCCGCCGAGCTGCCGCAGGCGTACCTGGTCAACCCGCACGACCTGGAGGGGCTCAAGCAGGGGCTGCTCGCGGCGCTGCGGGCGGGCCCGGACGACCTCGGCGCGCGGATGCGGGCCATGCGGGCACACCTGCACCGGCACGACATCCGCGCGTGGGCCCGCTCCTACCTCTCCGCCCTCGACGAGAGCGGCTCGCTGCTGACCCGACTGGGCGCCGCCGGCTGAGGCCGCCGGCCCGGCCCGGGGCGGTCAGGGTCGGCTGGTCGGTCACGTTCGGCCGGTCGGGCCGGGGCGTCAGGGCCGGCCGGTCGGCGCGGGGTCCTTCTCCAGCCAGTCCAGGATCGCGTCGACCGGCTCCCGCCACCGGGCGTCGAGCATCATGTCGTGCCCCATGCCGGGGAAGAGCAGCGGGGCTGAGCCGTACCGCCGGGCCGCCCGGGTCAGCGCCGACGACGGCACGATCCGGTCGTCGGGGCTGCCCAGCACCAGCACCGGCGGGTCGCCCACCGCCGGCTCGGCGGCCCGCCCGGTCAGCAGCTGCCACTGGGCGCGCCGGCCGGCCCGCCCCAGCCGGCCCGCGTAGCCCCGGGCCTCCGCCTCGGGCAGCTCCCGGCTGAACAGCTGCCGGCGGTGCAGCCGCAGCGGCCCGCCGAACACCGCCGGCAGCGTGCCGACCGGATTGCGGCGCAGCGCCGCCCCGAACGTCGCCCAGCCGCCGAACACCGGCGCGACCAGCACCGCGGCCCGGGCCGGGTAGCGGGCCAGCGCGTGGGCCACCACGAGCGCCCCGGCGCCGTGCCCCACCAGCACCGCCTGGCGCGGCAGGCCCGCCGCCACCTGGGTCACGTCGTGGGCGTACGCCCGCAGCGTCGCCTCCGGCGCCGGCCCGCTGTCGCCGTGCCCGCGCAGGCTCAGCGCGTACGCCGGGAAGCCCCGGGACGCGGCGTGGCCGAGCCAGTGCTCGGCGAACGCCCAGGCGCCGTGCCCGAAGCCCGGTACGAAGAGCAGCGGCGGACGTCCCTGTTCCACCTCGGGGGTCGCGCCGAGCACCTCACGCCGGACCGGGCGGACCGGGCGGGCCCACTCCCGCCCGCGCATGATCCGCACCTGACTCACTGTTCCTCCAGGTCGTGGAGCGCACGTTGGACCGCGCGCAGGTAGTCGGCGTGGCCCACCTCGAACCAGTGCCGGCTGCTGTCCTTGACGGGCCCGGCGTAGCGCTCCCCCGCCTTCGCCGACACCCGGGCGGCGAAGGCCGCCGCCCGGTCGGGGCGGGTCACGCGCAGCCGCAGCAGCCGGGCGAAGAGCACCGACTGCCAGTGCGACAGGGGGAAGATGCCCGAGTCCGGCTGCACCAGCCCGGCCACGGCCAGCGTGGGACGACCGGGGACGAAGGCGTTCAGCCAGAGCTTCGGGCGGCCCTCCCCCGCGTCGTCGCCGAGCACCTTCGGGTCGAGGAACTCGAAGCGCGGCAGGTACCCGGTGGCGAAGACGACCAGGTCCGGGTCGATCTCCCGGCCGTCGGAGAGCTCGACGGCGTACGGGTGGAAGCGGACGACGTCCGGCACCGGCGCGATCCCGCCGTGGCCCACGTAGTAGACGAGCTGGCTGTTGGCGATCGGGTGCGTCTCGTAGACCCGGTGGTCGGGCTTCGGCAGGCCGAACCGGGTCAGGTCGCCGACGGTCAGCCGCAGCGTCCAGTGGTAGAGCCACTGCCGCACCCGCAGTGGCACGCGCAGCGCCAGCAGCGCGTCGTTGACCTGGTCGGCGGGGCGGCCGAGGACGTACTTCGGGGCGTACCAGTAGCCCCGGCGGGTCGAGTGCCAGCAGCGCGACGCCTGCTGGGCGGCCTCGACGGCGATGTCGCAGCCGGTGTTGCCGGCGCCCACCACCAGCACCCGCTTGCCGCGCAGTTGCGCCGGGTCCTTGTAGGACGAGGCGTGCATGACCTCGCCTCGGAACTCCTCCAGCCCCTCGTAGCGGGGCAGCTTCGGCGACCAGTTGTGGCCGTTGGCGATCACCACGGCCGCGTAGCGGGAGGTGCGTTCCGGGCCGTAGCCGCCGGTGCTGCGGGTGGTCACGTCCCAGCGGTCACCGGCCACGGGCTCCACCCGGACGACCTCGGTGCCGAACCAGATGTGCCCGCGCAGGTCGAAGTGGTCGGCGTACCGCTCGAAGTACGACAGCAGCCGGCTGTGGTGCGGGTAGTCCGGCCAGTCGTCCGGCATCGGGAAGTCGGGGAACTGGGTGAACGGCCGCGACGAGATCAGGTGCGTGCTCGCGTACACCGGGCTGCGGTCGTGCCGCCAGTTCCAGGCGCCGCCGACGCCGGTCTCCCGCTCGTAGCAGTCGACGCCGAAGCCGTGTTCCTTCAGGTTCTTGATCGCCGTCAGACCGCTGGCCCCCGCGCCGACGACGCAGACGGTGTCGCCCCGGTCGGAGACCGGCCGGCCGTCGCGGGTCAGGGCGAGAGTGCTCGCCTCCGGGTCGGGCCGGCCGTGGTCGGTGGAGGTGGACACCGGGATCTCCTTTTGTGCGGCACGAGTGCCGGGTCGCGCAGCATCCTCTCCACAACGGAGCGGGTTGTCCAGCCCCGGCCGCGACGGACGGTCAGTCGGCGGCCGGCAGCAGCAGGTCGACCAGGACCGGGAAGTGGTCGCTGGCGCGGCGGGTCTGCGGGGTGTCCACCACGTCGTAGTCGACCACGGTGATCCTCGGATCGACGAAGAGGGCGTCGATGCGCCGCCGGGGGTCCGCGCAGGAGTAGGTGAGCCGGTCGGCCCGGTCCATCGCCACGGCGGCGTCGGACAGCCCGCGCGCCACAGTGGCCCAGGCCGGCCCGTCCGGCCCTTCGTTCAGGTCGGCCGCGGCGACCACCGGGCTGGTGGCGGCGTCCAGCTCGCGCTTGAACAGCGCGGCCTGCGCGGGCCGCTCGGCCGGGTCGGTGGACAGGTGCGACCCGGCCAGGGTGAACCGGGCCGCCCCGGCGACCACGCACTCGGCGTACGCGGCGCCGCGCAGGTGCCGGCCGGGGGTGAGCGGGAAGCGCTGGCAGCGGTCGGCCACCACCCGCACCCGCAGGCTGGTCAGCAGCAGGTTGCCGAGCGCGGGCAGCCCGCCGGCGGCCACCACCAGGCCGAAGGACTCCGCCAGCGCCGCCGACTTCTGCCGCCACCGGAACCGGCGCGGGCCCTCCTGCACGATCACCACGTCCGGCCTGGCGTCGCGGACCACCGCCGCCAGCGCGGCCGTGTCGTCGCGCTGGCTGTGGATGTTGTACGACACGACGCGCAGCGGCACGCCCGAACTCTGCGTCACGGTCACCGCCTCAGATCCGGCGGGCCAGGTCGGCGGCGCCGATGACGCCGGCGGTGTTGCCCAGCTCGGCCGGGCGGATCTCGGCGACGGGGAGGCGGCTGCGCTGGGCGAGCGCGTCGGCGAACGACCGGCGGGTCGGCCCGAGCAGCAGGTCCCCGGCCTCGATCACCCCGCCGCCGACGACGAGCACCTGCGGGTCGAGGATCTGCGCCATGTCGGCGAGGCTGGTGCCGAGCCACCGGCCGACCTGCGCGAACGCCTCGGTGGAGACCGGGTCGCCGGCCTGCGCGGCGGCGGTGACCATGGGCCCGGTGACCGCCTCGGCCTCGCCGCCGGCCAGTTCCAGCAGGCCGGTGGCGCGGTGCGGCTCCTGCCGGGCGGCGGCGCGGGCGAACCGGACCAGGGCGCTGCCGCTGGCGTACTGCTCGATGCAGCCGAGCCGGCCGCAGCCGCACTGGTGGCCGTCCGGCACCGTCAGCATGTGGCCCAGCTCGGCGGCGATGCCGTTGGCGCCCCGCAGCAGTTCCCCGCTGAGCACGATGCCGCCGCCGACGCCGGTGCCGATGGTGAACATGACCATCGAGTCGTCGGCCTCGCGGGCCGCGCCGTAGCGGAACTCCGCCCAGGCCGCCACGTTGCCGTCGTTCTCCACGATCACCGGCAGGCCGGTGGCGGCGCTGACGTAGTCGCGCAGCGGCTCGTCCCGCCAGGCCAGGTTCGGGGCGAACAGCACGGTCGAGCGGCTGGCGTCGATCCAGCCGGCCGCGCCGATGCCGACCGCCTCGATCGCGTGCCCGGAGGCCAGCTCGCGGACCAGTTCGATGATGACGTCGCGGGTCTTGGCGACGTCGTCGGCGGGGGTGTCCCGTCGGGCCTGCACGAGGACCGTGCCGGCGGCGTCCACGACACCACCGGCCACCTTCGTGCCACCGACGTCGACTCCGATGGTCAGCGTCACCGCCGCCACTCCCCTCTGCTGTGCTGCCCGCACCGGCGCCGGCGGACGACCGGCGCGTGGTCGGGATGTGCGTTGGTCAGGCCCCGTCGCCCGGGGGTTGTCCGCCCTCGTCCCCCGGTGCCCGGGACGTGGGGACCACGGGCCCGTCGGTGGACGTCCGGACGGTCCCCGGGGCGGCCTGCCCGGCGACGTCGACGGGCGGTACGGCGGCCGGGGCGGCCTCGTCCTCCGCCCGCGTGGCGGCGGACCAGACGTCCCGTTCCGGTGCCGGCTGAGAATCATGCCCGCTACGGGTGGCCTCGCGCCACACGTGGTCGTCCCCGCCACCCGGAGCCGGGGTGGCCGCCGGCCCGGCGGGGGCGTCGGCGGAGGGCTCGGGCGGGGTGAACGCGCGCAGCAGGCTGGCCACCCCGGCGGCCAGGTCGCCCGCGCCGGTGGCGAGGCGCTCGGCGAACTCGGGACTCGGATCGCGCAGGGCGGCGATGCCCCGGCAGACCGGGCAGACGCAGCATTCGGCCGCGCCGGTGGCGAAACCGCCCGCGGGCGGCCCGGCCGACGCACCCGGGCTGCCGCTGTGACCGAGGACACTCGACACGATCCCACCGAGCGGACCCCACTGGCCGCCCTTCGAGCCGGCCGCGGCCAGCCGGGCGGCGGCCAGCGCCGTGGCGACCAGACGTTCGGCCTCTTCCCGGGCCGAACCCGGATCCGTTGCACCCATGGTCGGCTCCCCTACCCTGCCGCGGGACGCGTCACTGCGCCGCACCGGATGCTTCTACCCGGCGCTTGAGCTGCTTCAACGCGGTATCCATGATCATTTTTTCGGCCTTGCGGCGGAACATGCCGAGCATCCCGACGGAGAGCTCGACCTCCAGGGTGTAGGTCACCGTCGTGCTGCCGTCCTGGTTGCCGTCCAGGTCGTACGAGCCGCGCTGGAACTTCTGCATCTTCGAGGGCGCCACCAGGTGCCACTCGATCCGGGAGAGGTCCTCGGCGTACTCGTAGGCCAGCACGTACTCGTCGGCCAGCACACCGGCGTCGATCGTGAAGCGGACCTGGCTGGCGTAGCCGTCCTCGTACTCCTCGATCACCTCGACCCGCCGCATCGCCTCGGTCCACTCCGGGTAGCTCGGGAAGTCGCAGATGACCGCCGCCACCCGCTCCGGTGACGCGCCGACGACGATCGACTGGGTGGAGGTGTCCGCCATGCAGGGAGGCTACCCGGCACCGGCGGCGCCCACGCCGCGCCGCCCCCGGCACGCCGGATCGAAGCGTCCGGCGGCGACCGGCGGGCAGCCTGGGCGACCTGCCTTTTCGCCCCGGCCGCCGAGGCGGGTAGGTTTCGACGGAGCCGACCCGTGGTGGCGGCCCGCCCGGCCAGTGTGAGCACGAGGGAGTGCAGGTGCGCGAGTTCTCCGTCCCGCCGATCGTCACCATCGGCGACGCGGCCAACCTCACCGACCCGGTCTGGGACAACGCCGAGGCCGCCCCGGACGCGGTCCAGTTCGTCCGCCCCACCGGCGCGGGGGAAACCTGGGCCGACGTCACCTGCCGGCAGTTCCGCGACGAGGTCGTCGCCGCGGCCCGGGGCCTGGTCGCCGCCGGCGTCCAGCCCGGCGACCGGGTCGGCCTGATGAGCCGCACCCGCTACGAGTGGACGCTGCTGGACTACGCGATCTGGGCGGCCGGCGCGGTCACCGTGCCGATCTACGAGACCTCCAGCGCCGACCAGACCGCCTGGATCCTGTCCGACTCCGGCGCGGTGGCCTGCGTGGTGGAGAGCAGCGCGCACGCCACCCTGGTCGCCGGCGTCCAGGACCGGCTGCCCGAACTGCGGCACGTCTGGCAGATCGACCTCGACGCCGTGGCCGAACTGGTCCGGGCCGGCGAGGCGGTCGACCCGACGGAGATCGACCGGCGGCGGGCCGCCGTCCGCGCCGACGACCTCGCCACCGTCATCTACACCAGCGGCACCACCGGCCGCCCCAAGGGCTGCGTGCTGACCCACCGGAACATGTACGCCGACATCGCCAACGCCGTGCCGGTGCTGCCCAACCTGTTCCGGCCGGGCGCCTCGACCCTGCTCTTCCTCCCGCTGGCGCACGCCTTCGCCCGGCTCATCCAGATCGGCGTGGTGCAGGCGCGGGCCACGATGCGGCACTGCGCGGACACCAAGAACCTGGTCGGCGAGTTGCAGGAGTTCCGTCCCACCTTCGTGCTCTCGGTGCCCCGGGTGTTCGAGAAGGTCTACAACGGGGCCAAGCAGAAGGCCGAGGCCGACGGCAAGGGCAGGATCTTCGCCCGCGCGGAGCAGGTCGCCATCGCGTACAGCGAGGCGCTGGAGACCCCCGGCGGCCCCGGCCTGGCCCTGCGCGTCCAGCACGCGCTCTTCGACAAGCTGGTCTACCGCAAGCTGCGGGCGGCGCTCGGCGGCCGGTGCCGCGACGCCATCTCGGGCGGTGCCCCGCTCGGCGCGCGGCTCGGCCACTTCTTCCGCGGCATCGGCGTGAACGTGTGCGAGGGCTACGGCCTGACCGAGACCTCCCCCGCCGCCGCCGCGAACCTGCCCGACGCCACCCGGATCGGCTCGGTCGGCCGACCGCTGCCGGGAGTCACCATCCGGATCGACGACGACGGCGAGATCCTGATCGCCGGCGATCTGATCTTCAAGGGCTACTGGCGCAACGAGGAGGCCACCGCCGAGGCGCTCAGCGCGGACGGCTGGTTCCGCACCGGCGACCTGGGCCAGCTCGACGACGACGGCTTCCTGAGCATCACCGGCCGGAAGAAGGAGATCATCGTGACGGCCGGCGGCAAGAACGTCGCCCCGGCCGTGCTGGAGGACCAGGTCCGGGCCCACCCCCTGATCAGCCAGTGCGTGGTGGTCGGCGACCGGGCGCCGTTCATCGCCGCGCTGGTCACCGTCGACGAGGAGGCGCTGCCGCGCTGGCTCGCCTCGGCCGGCCTGCCCGAGGACACCCCCGTCGAGAAGCTGCGCGACCACGACGGGCTGCGCGCCGAGATCCAGGGTGCCGTCGACGCCGCGAACCAGGCGGTCTCCAAGGCCGAGGCGATCAAGGTGTTCCGGATCCTGCCCCGCGACTTCACCGAGGCAACGGGCGAGCTGACCCCGTCGCTGAAGGTCAAGCGGCAGGTGGTGCACAAGTCGTACGCGGCGGAGATCGCCGACATCTACCGGGCCTGACTACGATCCGTCACGTGCCCGCCGACGTCCCCGCCGACGGTGGCCACGGCGGCGACCTGGCTCGCGGCCAG
>NZ_WAAS01000066.1:0-29139 GCF_008806585.1 Micromonospora sp. AMSO12t | reverse complement strand
CGTACTCGTCCATCTCGTTGATCACGTTGTTCGCCGAACCGCGGTCGACGGTGTTGTCGTCAGCACGCAGGCTGCGGTCCGCGCCCGAATCGGGCACCTGCTTGACGAGTACGACGATGTTCATCGCTCACCCTTCCCTTCTCGCGGCGTCACGCATGCTCCGGGCGTCCTGGCCGCCGAGGGAGTCGGTGCCCACCTCGGCGTTGTGCGCGTGGGCCGCGTGGTGCAGCCCGAACACCGCATCCATCCCGTCCCGCAGGCCCATGAGGTCCTCGGCCTGGTTGACCGCCTTCTTGGTCAGCGCGAGACCCAGCCGCGGCATCTGTGCGATCCGCGTGGCGAGCCCCATGACCTCCGCTTCGAGATCGTCCCTGGCGACGACCCGGTTGACCATGCCGAGCTCGGCCGCGCGCGCCGCCGGCATCCGGTCGCCGGTGAAGAGGAACTCCTTGGCGAACCGCGGACCCAGCACCCACGGGTGGGCGAAGTACTCGACCCCGGGGATCCCCATGCGTACGACCGGGTCGGCGAAGAACGCGTCGTCCGAAGCGACGATCAGGTCGCACGCCCAGGCGAGCATGAGGCCACCGGCGACGCAGGCTCCCTGCACCATGGCGATCGTCGGCTTGGGCAGCTCACGCCAGCGGCGGCACATCCCGAGGTACACCTCGGACTCGCGGGCGTACCGGCTGTCCACCCCGGCCTTTCCGACGTGGTCCCACCACAGGCCGGCCCGCCGGTCGAACGACGAGTCGACGTCCCGACCCGGCGTGCCGATGTCGTGGCCGGCCGAGAAGTGCTTCCCGGCACCCGCCAGGACGATGACCTTCACCTCGTCGTCGGCGGCCGCGCGGTAGAACGCGTCGTCGAGGGCATAGGTCATCGCGGAGTTCTGCGCGTTGCGGTACTCCGGTCGGTTCATCGTCACGACGGCCACCGGCCCCCGCGTCTCGTACCGGACGACCTCCACCGCCGCGTCGCTGGTCTCGCTCATCTGGATCTCCTTCTCGCCCCGGGGTCGGGTGTACGTCGCGTGAGGGTCGTGGGCCGCCGGTGAGTGCCTACGGGGCCAGCGGTCAGGACGCGGGGCGCGCGCCGGTCAGGCCGACACCGAGGTCCTCCAGCAGCGCCGCCCGATGCCAGGAGGCGCTGCCCCACGACGCCTCCAGAGCCCACGACCGCTTGAGGAACAGCTGCAGGTCGTACTCGGTCGTGTAACCGATCGCGCCGTGGCACTGCAGGGCAGCCCGGCCCACGACGTGTGCCGCCTCGGACGCCAACGCCTTGGCCGTCGCCAGTGAGCGCAGCCGGCCCGGGACGCCCGCGGCCAGCTCGAACCCGGCCGTCGCCACCACCGGCGCGGCGAACTCCAGTTGCAGCAGCGCCGTGGCGAGGTGGTGCTTGACCGCCTGGAAGCTGCCGATCGGCACCCCGAACTGCTCCCTGGCGCGCACGTGCTCGACCGTGAGTTCGAGCATCCGTCGGGACAGCCCGACAAGCTCGGCCGAGGCCGCCAGCACTCCCCGCTCCCAGGCCAGCCGCACCACCCGCGGGTCGTCCACGGTCGCCACGAGCCGCGCGCCCGCGTACCCGGTCAGGTCCAGCGCGAAGTCCACCGACGGCGAGGCCAAGGCCGTCGCCTCGGACACGTCGAGAACCTCGATGCGCCCGGTCCCGCCGAAGCCGCCGCTCAGCACCAGGTCGACACCGGAACCGAACGCGACCCGCCCGGTCGCCGCAGGGTCGGCACCGACCGTGAGCGACCCCTCGACGAGGCTCGCCAGCAGGTCCGGGGCGCCCGAGGCGAGCACCGCCGGAGCGACCGCGAGGGTCGCCGCGAGCGGCAGCGGGGCGGCGGAGTATCCGATCTGCGCGAAGACCGACACGAGGTGGTTCTCGTCCAGACCCAGCCCGCCGTCGTCCTCGGCCACGAGCAGCCCCGCCACGCCGAGGCCGGCCAGGCTCTCGGCCAGCGAGGCCACCTGCGCCGACCCGGCTCCGGCGCGCACCGTCGCCGGCGGGCACCGTTCGGTGAGCACCTGACGGACGACCGCCTCAAGGTCACGCTGCTCGTCACTCGGAGCGAACCGCACGCCTGGTCACCTCCTCGGCAGACCGAGCAGGCGCTCGGCGATGATGTTGCGCTGGATCTCGTTGGTGCCCGCGTAGATCGGACCCGACAGCGAGAACTGGTAGCCGCGGGTCCAGGGGCCGTCGACGAGCGCGTCCGGACCGAGCAGTTCCAGCGCCGTCTCGTGCAACGCGATGTCCAGCTCGGACCAGAAGACCTTGTTGAGGCTCGACCGCGCACCGGCCGGGCGACCCTCGACGATGTCGGTGACCTGCGCGAGCGTGAACTGCTGGTAGGCGTGCGCCTGCATCCACGAGCGCGCCACCCGGTCGCGGAGCAGATCGGTCGCCGCCTCGGCCCGCTCGCCCGCGAGCGCCACGAGCGCGTCGGCCGCCTTGCGGAAACGCCCCGGTGAGCGCAGCGTCAGGCCCCGCTCCGACCCGGTCGTCGACATCGCGACCGACCAGCCCTGGTCGACGCCGCCGAGAACCGCCGAGTCCGGTACGAACGCGTCCTCGAAGAACACGTCGGCGAAGCCCTCGTCACCGTCGAGCCGGTCGAACCCGCGCACCGTCACGCCCGGGGTGTCCAGCGGCATGAGGAAGTACGTCAGTCCCCGATGCCGCTGGGCCTGCGGGTCGGTGCGGAACAAACCGAACAGGTGGGTGCAGAACGCGCCCCGGGTCGACCACGTCTTCTGCCCGCTCAGGCGCCACCCGCCGGCCCGCTCGTCCCGCACCGCCCGGGACCGGATCCCCGCCAGGTCGCTGCCCGCGTTCGGCTCCGACCAGCCCTGGGCCCACAGGTCCCGCGCCGCCGCCATCCGCGGCAGCAACTCGTCCCGCTGCTCCTTCGTGCCGAACTCGAAGATCGTCGGGGCCAGCAGGAAGATGCCGTTCTGCGTCACCCGCTGCGGCGCACCGGCCCGGTAGTACTCCTCCTCGAAGATGAGCCACTGCCAGATCGAGGCATCGCGGCCGCCGTACTCCCTGGGCCACGACACGACCGACCACCGGTCGGTGTGCAGCGTCCGCTCCCACCCCAGGTGCGCGGCGAAGCCCTCCGCGGTGTCCCCGGAGGGCAGCGGCTGCCGCGGCACGTTCGCCGCGAGCCAGTCGCGGGCCTCCGCCCGGAACTGCTCGTCCTGCGCCGACCAGGTCAGGTCCATCTCAGCCCCTCCTCGTCTCGGCGGCGCCCGTCGGCGCCGCGTCCCGGTAGCGGCGCAGTTGCGTGCGCGCCACCGTGCGCAGGTGCACCTCGTCCGGGCCGTCGGCGATGCCGAGGATCCGGGCGCTGGCCCACATCCGGGCCATCGGGAAGTCGTCGGTGACCCCACCACCGCCGTGCGCCTGGATCGAACGGTCCAGCACGTTGCGGGCGACCCGCGGCGCGACGACCTTGATCGCGGCGATCTCGGTCGCCGCGCCCTCGGGCCCGACCCGGTCGATGAGCCAGGCCGTCTTGAGCACGAGCAGGCGGGCCTGCTCGATCTCCAGGCGGGACTCGGCGATCCAGGTGCGCACCACGCCCTGCTCGGAGAGCGGGCCGCCGAACGCCTCGCGGGCCATCGTCCGGCGCACCAAGAGTTCGAGGCCGCGCTCGGCCATGCCGATGCAGCGCATCGCGTGGTGGATGCGGCCCGGGCCGAGACGGGCCTGGGCGATCGCGAAACCGTCGCCCTCGGCGCCGAGCAGGTTCGTCACCGGCACGCGTACGTCGTCGAACCGGATCTCGCAGTGGCCGTGCTGGTCGTGGTAGCCGAAGATCGGCAGCGAGCGCACGATCGTCACCCCGGGGGTGTCGACCGGCACGAGGACCATGGACTGCTGCCGGTAGACGGCCGCCTCCGGGTCCGTCTTGCCCATCAGCACGAGGATGTCGCAGCGCGGGTCCGCCGCGCCGGTCGTCCACCACTTGCGGCCGTTGACGACGTACGCGTCGCCGTCGCGCACGATCGAGGTGGCGATGTTGCGCGCGTCGGAGGAGGCGACGTCCGGCTCGGTCATCGCGAAGCCGGAACGCATGGTGCCCTCGAGCAACGGGGTGAGCCACTGTCGCTTCTGCTCGCGCGTGCCGAACAGGTGCAGCAGCTCCATGTTGCCCGTGTCCGGCGCGGCACAGTTGAGCGCCTCGGGAGCGAGGTAGGGCGAGCGTCCGGTCTCCTCGGCCAGGTAGGCGTACTCGAGGTTGGTGAGGCCCGACAGGTCAGGCAGGAAGAGGTTCCACAGACCCAGCTCGCGCGCCGTGACCTTCAGCTCTTCGACGACCGGCGGCAGGACGTGGGACACTCCCCCGTTCTCGCGGGCCGCGGCGCCGAGCTCGGCGGCGTACACCTTCTCGGCGGGGTAGACGTGCTCGGCCATGAACGTGCGCAACGTCGCGAGCAGTTCCCGCGAGCGCGGGCCGGGGCCGAGGTCCATCTGGGTCAGCTCGGTCGGGTCAGCCACCTTCATTCCTTGCCTGCTTTCATCCGGAGGGCGATCTTGCCGCGGGCGCCACGGTTCAGCACGGTGCCGAGCGCGCGGGCGGCCTCCTCCAGCGGGAAGACCTCGCTGACGTGTGGCCTCAGCCGGCCGGCGGCGATCCACCCGAGCAGCGTCGTCATGTTCGCGGCGTTGGCCTCCGGGTTGCGCTTGGCCCAGGCGCCCCAGAGGACCCCCAGCACCGCGCCCTCGGTGAGCAGCAGCCGGTTGAGCTTGACCTGCGGGATCTCGCCCGTCGCGTAGCCGACGGTGAGGAACCGCCCGGCCCACGCGAGGGTACGCAGCGCCGCGGTGGCGGCGTCGCCGCCGACGGGGTCGTAGACGACGTCGGCACCGGCGCCGCCGGTCAGCTCGCGCACCGTCGCCGTCAGGTCGTCGTAGCCGATGGCGTGGTCGGCCCCGTGCGCCAGGCACAGCTCACGCTTGTCCTCGGTCGAGGCGGCCGCGATCACGGTCGCGCCGAGGGCCCTGCCGATCTGCACGGCGGTGAGGCCGACGCCACCGGAGGCGCCGAGCACGAGCAGCGTCTCGCCGGCGGCGAGACCGGCCCGGTCGACGAGCCCGTGGTACGACGTGCCGTAGACGACGGGAATCGTGCTGGCCTCGACGAGGTCGATGCCCTCGGGCAACGGGTGGACCAGGCGGGCGTCGACGAGCACCTGGGTGGCGTAGCCGCCGATGCCGCAGAAGCCGATGACGCGGGTGCCGACGGGCGGGCCGGTCACCCCGTCGCCGTGCGCCGCGACCGTGCCGGCGACCTCGCAGCCGGGCACGAACGGCAGCTCCGGCCTGGTCTGGTAGGTGCCGGCGACGATGAGGCCGTCGGGAAAGTTCACCCCGGCGCCGACGACGTCGACGAGCACCTGCCCGGGGCCGGGCTGCGGCTGCGGCCCGTCCGTGAGCGTGAGCACCTC
Source organism: Micromonospora sp. AMSO12t (assembly GCF_008806585.1). Classification (NCBI taxonomy): domain Bacteria; kingdom Bacillati; phylum Actinomycetota; class Actinomycetes; order Micromonosporales; family Micromonosporaceae; genus Micromonospora; species Micromonospora sp. AMSO12t. Next base: position 23,671 of record NZ_WAAS01000066.1, on the reverse strand, counting down.
GGGACCCCCGAGCTCACGGACCACCATCGCACGCACGGCTCAGCCCTCGCTGCCCGGGCGCGCCGCCTTGTCGGTGCCGGCGAACTCGTCGCGGATCCGGTCGGCGACCCCGGTGAGGTTGAGCTCGAAGGTGAAGCCCTGCTCGAAGCGGTAGCTGCGGTTGACGTCCCACAGGTCGATGCCGTTGAGGGAGGCCTTCGCGGCCCGGATGACGATGGGGTCCTTCGCGGCGATCTGGGTCGCGACGGCGAACGCCGCCTCGCGCAGCCGCTCGCGGGGCACGACGCTGTGGACCGAGCCGTACGCGTGCAGCTCCTGGGCGGTGGCCGTGGCCGAGGTGTAGACCATGGCGCGCATCCGGTGCTGGGGGACCATCCGGGACAGGTGGGTCGCGGCACCGAGGGCGCCGCGGTCGACCTCGGGCAGGCCGAAGGTGGCGTCGTCGGAGGCGACGATGACGTCGGAGTTGCCGACCAGGCCGATGCCGCCTCCGAGGCAGAAGCCGTTGACGGCGGTGACGACCGGGACGGGGCACTCGTAGACGGCCTTGAACGCGGCGTAGCAGCCGCGGTTGGCGCCGAGCAGCGCGGTGAAGCCGTCGGTGTGCTGCATCTCCTTGATGTCGACGCCGGCGTTGAAGCCGCGGCCCTCGGCGCGCAGCACGACGACCCGCACCGACTCGTCGGCGCCGGCGGCGTCGAGGGCGGAGGCGAGGGCGAACCAGCCGGCCACGGGCAGCGCGTTGACCGGCGGGTTGTCCACGACGATCTCGGCGATCCCGTCGGGGTGCACGGTCGTCGTCACGGACGCGTGGGTCGTGGGGCTCATCCCTGCTCCTCGGTGGTCTCGGGCCGCTCGCCGGTCCTGGGTGTCGCGGCGTCGGGGGCCGCCTCGGGCAGCACGAACGTCGCCCAGGCGGTGACGGCCGTGTCGCCGGTCTGGCGCCGGCAGGTCAGCTCGACGTCGACGCGGCCCTCCCGTCCGTCCGCACCCTCGATCACGTAGGTGCGCAGCGGAACGCCCTCGAGCGTGAGGGTGTCGCCCGGCCACACCTGGGCCAGGAACCGGATGCGGAAGTCACGCACGTTCCGGCCGCCGAGCCAGTCGGTGGCGTACGTGCCGAGCAGGCTGGCCTGCCACATGCCCACCGAGAAGGGGCTCGGGAACCCGGCGGCCCTGGCGAAGACCTCGTCGTGGTGGATCGGGTTCATGTCACCCGAGGCGCCCTGGTAGCGGACGAAGTCGGTGCGGGTCACCGGGCCGTGGACACGCGCCGGCGGGGCCGCCGGTACGGGCAGGCCGACCTCGGTCGTGCCGGGCCGGGTGGTGACGGTCGTGTCGCTCATGCGGAGGCTCCGTCCTGCGTCGCGGCCCCGGTGTCCGGCGGCCGGGCCGTCTCGACCCCGGTGAGCTTGGCCTGGGCGACGAGACGCCCGGTCTCGTCGCGGAAGTCGGTGTACATCACCGCGAAGGTCATCTCACCGCCGCGGCGCCCCACCTTGGTGTAGATCTCGCCGATGCGCGACTGGCAGGTGAGCCTGGTCCCGGCGCGCGGCGGCTCGCCGAAGAAGGTGTACTGCTGCTCGGCGTGCAGGCCGCGCTGCTGGTCGAGCTCGACCGCCGGCCACGGGTTGGCGTCCTCGCCCTGCCAGAAGAAGGTCGTCGTGAGGAACGTCGGCTGTACGACCGGGTCCTCCTCCCGCAGGTAGGCCGCGTCGGCCGCTCCGGTGGCCAGCGCGAACTCGCGGATCTTGCCGCGCTCGACGTCGAGCCGGAAGGGGGCGCCGGTGACGCCCTGCGCGTCGGGGTTGGCCACGACGAGCTCCTTTCGTTCATCGGTACGCGCCGGCGCGGGTCGCCGGCACGCACCGGACGGTCACGGGTGCTGGCTCGAGACGGACACGACCTCGCCGGTCATGTACGACGAGTAGTCGCTGGCGAGGAAGACGATGACGTTGGCGATCTCCCACGGCGTCGCGGCCCGGCCGAAGGCCTCCTGGGCCGAGAGCTGGGCGAGCAGCTCGTCACTTGTCACCTTGGCCAGGTGGGCGTGCACCGCGATGCTCGGGGACACCGCGTTGACCCGGACGCCGTGCTCGGCGACGTCGAGGGCCGCGCACCGGGTCAGCGCCATGACGCCGGCCTTGGCCGCGGCGTAGTGCGCCTGCCCCTTCTGCGCGCGCCAGCCGATGACGGAGGCGTTGTTGACGATGACCCCCTTACCGGCCGGGATCATGTGCCGCAGCACCGACCGGGTCGCCTTGAACGTCGAGGTCAGGGTCACCGACAGGACGGAGTCCCACTGGTCGTCGGTCATGTCCTGCACGGCCGCGGTGCCGCCGAGGCCTGCGTTGTTCACGAGCACGTCGATGCCGCCGAGTTCGGCGGCGACGGTGTCCATGAGGTGGTCGAGCTGGGCCTGGTCGGTGACGTCGCAGGGCACCCCGAGGGGCCGGGTCCCGGTGAGCCGCTCGATTTCGTCGACCGACTCGGCGAGGCGGCGCTCGTGCCGGTCGCTGATGGCGACACGCGCGCCTTCCTCGGCGGCGCGGCGCGCCGTCGCGAAGCCGATGCCGGTGCCGGCCGCGGCGGTGACGAGCACCGAGCGCCCGGAGAGCAGCCCGTGGGCGGGGCCGGCCCAGTCGGCGGCGTTGGTGTGACCGGTGTCAGGCACGGGCGGCCATCTCCTTCGCGATCTCCCCGACGCTCCAGCGGGCGCCCTTGTCGATGGTCCAGTCGTAGCTCCACGGCGCGAAGCGACGGATCTCGCCACCCTTGGCGTAGTACACCTCGCCGGTCACCGGCGCGTCGGCGGTGAGCAGCCAGGCGACGAGCGGGGAGACGTTGCCCGGGTGGTAGACGTCGAACGCGGCGGGGTCGGCCGGGGCGGCGACCAGTTCGCCGATGCCGGGCAGGTCCTGGGTCATCCGGGTGCGCGCGACCGGGACGATCGCGTTGACGCGTACGCCGTAGCGGCCGATCTCCTGGGCGAGGATGACGGTGAGGGCCGCGATGGCGGCCTTGCCCGCGCCGTAGTTCGTCTGCCCGACGGCGCCGATGAGGCCTGAGGTGGAGGAGACGTTGACGATCGAGGCGACCGGCTGGTTGCCGGCCTTGGACTCGGTGCGCCAGTGGTCGGCGAACACCCGGCACGGCGCGAACGTCGCGCGCAGCTGGCCGCGGATGACCGCGTCCCAGTCGTCCTCGCTCATGTTCACGAACATCCGGTCCCGCAGGATGCCGGCGTTGTTGACGAGGCCGTCGACGCGCCCGTAGGTGTCGCGGGCGAGCGCGAGCAGCTCGCGGGCGCCCTCGGTGGTGGCGGCGTCCGCGGTGCTGGCCACGGCCTGCCCGCCGGCGGTAGTGATCTCGGCGGCGACGGCCTCGACGACCGAGGGGTCGCTGCCGGTGCCGTCGGCGGCGGCGCCGGTGTCGGCGACGACGACCGAGGCGCCTTCGGCGGCGGCGAGCAGCGCGTGCTCTCGGCCGAGGCCGCGGCCGGCGCCGGTGACGACGACGACCCGTCCCTGCAGTGCTCCCATGACTAGTCCTCCTCGGGCAGGGCCGGGGCCGACGCGACCGGCGCGGGCACGCCGAGCCGGTCGAGGGTCCGGGTGGCCTCGTCGATGATGCGGTCGATGAGCTCGGCGACGCTCGGAACGTCGTCGATGAGTCCGACGACCTGGCCGGTGGCCATGACGCCGACGTCGGTCCTGCCCTCGATCAGGGCCGACCGGTAGAGCATCGGGGCGTTGGCCGCCATGACGACCTGGCTCCACGTCAGGTCGTGTGCCTTGCGCATGGCCAGGCCCTCGCGGACCATGTCGCCCCACGGCGTGCGGGACAGCTTCTGGAAGGCGACGGCGTTGCGCACGGCCCGCAGCAGTCGGCCGGGGGCGGAGGTGCGCTCCAGCTCCTCGATCGTGCCGGCGCGCAGCACGCGCTGCGGGACGCCGTCGACCTGGAGGGTCAGGACGGTGTCGTTGACCGTCTTGGCCAGGTAGACGTCCTTGACCGACGACTCGACGGGCGAGTCGCTGGTGAGCAGGAAGCGGGTGCCCATGGCGATGCCCTCGGCACCGTAGGCGAGCGCGGCGACGAGGCCGCGGCCGTCGAAGAAGCCACCGGCGCCGATGACCGGGATGTCGACGGCGTCGACGACCTGGGGCAGCAGCAGGCTGGTGGGCACCCCGCCGGTGTGGCCGCCGCCCTCGCCGCCCTGCACGATGACGGCGTCGGCGCCCCACGCGGCGACCTTCTCGGCGTGGCGGCGCGCGCCGATCGACGGGACGACGACGAGGCCGGCGTCCTTGCACCTGGCGATGAGCTCCTGCTTGGGGGCCAGGGCGAAGGAGGCGACCTTGACGCCGGCCGAGATGAGCAGGTCGATGCGCTTGACGACGTCGGGCTGGTCGGCGCGGATGTTGACGCCGAACGGCGCGTCGGTGCCGGCCTGGATCTGCTCGACGGCCACGACGAGTTCGTCGTAGGAGAGCAGGCCGGCCGCGAGGATGCCCAGCCCGCCGGCGTTGGCCGTCGCGGTGGTCAGGCGCACGTCGGAGACGTAGCCCATGCCGGTCTGGACGATCGGGTACCGCACCCCGAACAGGTCGGTCGCCCGGGTGCGCAGCGTCGGGTGCGGCTCCTGGGCCCGGCTCATGCGGGGATCTCGCGGTCGCGCAGCGAGCGGGGGTCGATGACCTCGCGGATGAGGCGCAGCTCCTCGGCGGTCGGCTCGCGGGTGGCCGGGACCTCGCCCTCGACGTGCAGGTCGCAGCCGGTGGCCGCGCGGACCTCCTCGAGCGTGACGCCGGGGTGCAGGCTGAGCAGGCGCAGCGCGCCGTCGGGACCGCCGAAGTCGAGGACCGCGAGGTTGGTGACGACCCGGCGCAGATCGTGGTACGCGATCGCGGCCGGCCCGGCGGCGCGGGCGCTGTCGGTGCCGACGCCGGAGATCATGTCGACGGTACGGACGAAGCTGCGCGTGGAGTGGTTGGGCACCCAGTAGCTGGTCGGGTGGTAGACGCTGTTGCCGGGGGCGCCGCGCACGCCGAGCAGTTGGACCTTCGGCTGGGCGTAGTCGCCGATGGCCGAGATGTTGGTGTTGCCGTGCCCGTCGATCTGGACCGGGATCATCATGACGTGCCGCTTGCCGTGCCAGACGAGGTCGAAGATCGTGCGAAACGGGCTCCAGCCCTCGACGACGACGCCCTCGGTGGCGTGCGGGTCCGCGCCGATCGGCCAGGTGCCGGAGACGAAGTGGGCCTCGCCGTCGGTGAGCAGCAGGTCGGGGGCGACGGTGAGCCGGGCGAGGCGGACGCCGATGGCCGGGATCGTGCCGAAGGCGCTGGCGATGGACTCGCCGTCGCCGGCGAACGCGTCCGCCACGGCGACCGCGCAGTACTCGGCGCGGGTCACCGGCGCGTCGGCAGTACTGGCGCTGCCCGTGGGCTGGTCCGCGGACTCGGTGACGGCGCTGCTCATGCGACCTCCTCGGCTCGGGCGGCGACGGCCGCCTGGTAGTCATCTTCCGTACCGGACAGGTACCGCTTCTCGAACTTGGCCCAGGCCTGCGGGTCGCCGGCGGCCTTGACGTACTCGCGCTGGAAGGCCTCGTCGCGCTCGTAGTCGGGGGCGCAGGAGGTGAAGTGCGCGCCGTTCGGGGTCTCGACGACGCCCGCGACGAGCTGACGGTTGATCTTGATCGTCGCCGAGTGCCCGGCGGCGCTGAGCTCGGCCGTGGGCACGATCCGCTCGCAGGACATGAAGGCCTGGTCGGCGGCGAGGCAGTAGAGGTCGTCGAAGTACGGGTCGGGCCCGAGGAACTGGCCGTTGCCCTGGGCGTCGGCGCGGTTCATGTGCACGAGGGCCGCGTCGAGGCGCAGCGGCGGCATGGCCACGAGCTGCTCGGTGCCGTACGGGTCCTGGACGAGCCTGAGGTCGGGATTGTGCTTCAGGACGTCCGACCCGAGCCCGGCGCGGGTCGGCAGGAAGGGCAGGCGGATGCCGGCGGCGTACAGCCCCCACTGGAGCATGCCCTCGTCGTACTCGGCGACCTCGACGGCGCCCCTCTGCCGCGCGGCACGGAAGTGCGGGTCGAGGGCGATGCTGTCGAGCGAGACGAAACCGAAGACGACCTTCCTGACCTTGCCCGCGGCACAGAGCAGGCCGACGTCCGGCCCGCCGTAGCTGACGACGGTCAGGTCCCTGAGGTCGGAGCGCAGGATCTCGCGTACGAGGGCCATGGGCTTGCGCCGTGAGCCCCATCCCCCGATGCCGATGGTCATTCCGGATCGGAGCCGCGACACGACGTCGCGCGTTGTCAGAGTCTTGTCGGCCATGTGTCCCTCATCGTTTCGTCTCGGGGCACTGCTCCAGCGCGGTGGCGAGCGGTGCGGAAAGGCGAGTCGCGTGCCGGGCATCCGTGGCCGGGCCACCATGTAGCAAGCGCTTGGTTGGTAGACTAACAGCCATCGGGAGTGGGTCAAGACCCTGATGCGAAGGAGGGCGGGACGATGGGCACAGTGGTGTGCGAGCGCGTCGGCGCGGTGGGCGTCGTCAGGATCAACCGCCCTCAGGTGCGTAACGCCCTCGACCCCGACACCCTCCTGGCGATGACCGACGCCCTGCTCGGGTACGACGCGGACCCGGGCGTGCGCGCGGTCGTGCTGACCGGCACCGGCGAGTTGTCCTTCAGCGCCGGGATGGACCTGCGCGCCGCGGCCGAGGGACGCCTGGTCGACGTGGCCCGCAGCCCTCTCACGCTACTGCGCGGCGGCTACCGCAAGCCGGTCATCGCCGCGGTCAACGGGCCCGCCGTCGGCGGCGGCTTCGAGCTCGCCCTCGCCTGCGACCTCGTGGTCGCGGCCGAGCACGCCTACTTCGCACTGCCCGAGGTGGGGCGCGGCATCGCCGCCTCCGAGGGCGGCACCGACCTGCCCCGTCGCCTGCCGATCGCCGTCGCCCTCGAGCTCGGGCTGACGGCCGAGCCACTTCCGGCGGCCCGGGCCCACGAGCTGGGCCTGGTCAACGCCGTGGTACCCGCCGACGAGGTCCTCCCGCGCGCGCTCGCGCTCGGCGCCCGGATCGCGACCCACTCTCCGGCGGCGGTGCTGGCGACCAAGCGGCTCATGCACCTGAGCCTCGACCCCCGCGAACGCGACCTCGCCGCGGCCAACCGGCTCGCGACCCTCGAACTGCTGGCTGGGCCCGATGCCGCCGAGGGCGCGGCCGCGTTCGTCGCCAGGCGCGCGCCGCGGTGGGCGGACGTGCCCTGAAGCTCAGGGGCGCGCTGTTGTGATCTGCTCACGGCGGACGTGCCCTGAGCGCTCAGGGACGCACCGCCGCGATCTGCTCGCGCAGCCAGGTGATCGAGCGGGTCACCGCCGACTCGGCCCCCTCAGCCTCGATGGCCGGGCCGAGCAGCTCGACGTCGACGATGCCGGTGTAGCCGGCCCGCAGCACGCTCCCCAGCAGGCCGGCCATCGGCAGGTCGGCGTCCCCGGGCACCCACCGGTTCGGGAAGGTCGAGGTGCCGACCCGGAAGTCGGACACCTGCAGGATCTCGATCCGCGCGACCCGCTCGCGGACCAGGTCGGTCAGTCCCCGCTCCTGCCAGCAGCAGTAGAGGTCGAGGCAGATGCCGATGCCGCAGAGGTCGGCCAGGGCGAGGGCGTCCCGCGCGGTGTGCGTGAAGCTCAGGTCGCACCTGACCGGCAGGGTGTTCTCCACGCCGAGGCGCACCCCGTGCTCACGGGCGGTGGCCACGACCGGGGCGATCCGCTCGGCGAACCGGTCGGCCGCCGCCTCCCACGTCAGGTGCGCCGAGGGGCCCGACGTGAGATAGACGAGGTCGGCTCCGAGCGTACGGGCGTCGACGACGCCGGTCCGCAGCGCCGCGACCTGCTGCGCCCAGCCCGACTCGTCGTCCGGATGGGCGGTGAAGCCGTGCACGAGGTAGCCGAGCCGTACGTCGTGCTCGGCGAGCAGGTCGCCGAGGGCCGGCACGCCGAAGGCGGCGACCTTGCCGCACTGCAGGCCGACGAGGTCGGTGCCGGTACGCCGGTACATCGCGATCTCCTCGGGCAGGGCCCAGGACATCGCGGCCATGCCGCTGACGCAGAGCGGGTTGATCGTGGCGGACATCGGGCCCCTGTCGGGTTCGGGGTCGTCCGGGTGTCGGACGTCGGTCAGTCGAGGTATTCGACGCGCACCCGGCGCACCCCGAGGGGCGCCAGGTGCGGCCGCAGCCGCGCCGTGACGGCCTCGGCGATCCGCTCCGGGGTCCACGCGGCGTGCCGCAGCACGGGGTCGGCGAGCGCCGGGTGGGTCGTCAGCATGAGCTCGGGACCGTTGGCGCGCAGCACCTGGCCGGTGAGCTCGGCGCTGAGGTCCGAGAGCAGGTAGATCAGCAGCGGCACGTTGGCCTCGGGGGCGATCCCCGCGTTCTGCCCGCTCGGGGCACCCCGGAACTGCGCGAGCACCTCGGCCATCCGGGTCTGCGCGTTCGGGGAGATGGCGTTGACGCGGATCCCGGCCTCGGCGAGCTCGGCTGCCCACGCGTAGGTGAGCGTGGCGATCGCGGCCTTCGTCGCCCCGTACACGGCCGTCTCGGCGCGGCCCATCTGCTCGCCCGAGGTGACGTTGACCAGGACCCCGTGGCCCTGGGCGCGCATCGCCGCGATCGCGGCGTCGCCCCAGGCGATGGTGCCGAGCACGTTGACCTCGAGCATCCGGCGCACCGTGGCCTCGGACTCGGTGCCGGCGTGGGCCATGGCGAAGACGCCGGCGTTGTTGACGAGGCCGTCGAGCTGGCCGTGCTCGGCGAGGCAGTCACGCACGAGGTCGTGCGCGGTCGCCCAGTCCGCGACGTCGGCGACCCTGATCGAGCCACGGCCACCGGCCGCGGCGAGCTGCCCGCCGAGCCGATCGAGGCCCTGCTCGTCGACGTCGACGGCGACCACGTGGGCCCCGGCCGCGGCGATGCCGCGCGCGTACGCCGCCCCCAACCCGTTGGCGGCGCCGGTGACGATGACGACGCGGCCGGCGAGCAGGCCGGCCCCCTCGTCCGGGCTGGCGGCGGGTGGACGACCGGGCCCGTTGCCGGGCGGCACGGTGGGGATCGGGTCGGGCATGCGGGCAGCCCCTCTCGGCGATCGAAGCCGGAGCGCGAACCTCCGCGCAACCTAACGAGCGCTTGGTTGGTTGTACGTTAGGCGACACGATCTCCCCGGTCAAGGAAGATCCTTGCCTCCACGCACACAGGGGGTGTCGAGTGGTATAAACAAGCGCTTGACCGACAACGTTCGAGGAAACCGGGAGCATCCCAGATGTCGACGACCCAGGACCGCCGCTCGGTCATCCTCGACAACGCCGCGCACCTGTTCGCCGCCAAGGGAATCGGCGCCACGACCGTCCGCGAGATCGCCGACTCGGTCGGCATCCTCTCGGGCAGCCTCTACCACCACTTCAAGTCCAAGGACGAGATGGTCGACGCGATCATCTCGGACTACCTGACCGACCTGACCGACCGCTACGCCAAGGTGCTGGCGTCCGAGGAAAGGCCGGCGACCCAGCTACGCGAGCTCGTGACGAGCTCGCTGGCCAACATCGAGGCACACCCGCACGCGACCGAGATCTACCAGAACTCGAGCACCTACCTGCCCACGATCGAGGGCTACGAGCACATCCGCGAGTCGGCCGCCTCGATCCAGCGGGCCTGGATCCAGGTGCTCGAGGCCGGCATCGCCAGCGGCGACTTCCGCAACGACATCCCGGTACGCGTGCTGCACGGCATGCTGCGTGACTCGCTGTGGCTCTCGGTCCGCTGGTTCAAGCCGACCCCGTCGTACTCCATGGCGACCTTCGCCGACGACCTCGTCTCGGTGTACCTCGACGGGATTCTCGCCCGCGACTGAGGAGGCGCTCCATGACGGCAGCGGGTCATGCCCGGACCGGTCCGGCCCCGAGCGGCACCACCCGACACCCCGGGCTCCCGGCGGGGGTCGACGCCTGGCTCGGCCGCGCCGTGCCCGAGCTGCGGGGAAACCTGCGACACGAGCTCATCGCCGGGGGTCGCTCCAACCTCACCTACCGGACCACCGACGCGGCCGGCCACGTCGTCGTGCTGCGGCGTCCACCGCTCGGCGACCACCCGGCCACCGCGCACGACGTGCTGCGCGAGGCGCGGATCCTGCGCGGGCTGCACGGTCACCTCCCGACGCCGCGGGTGCTCGCCGTCGAGGAGACGGGCGAGGTGGCCGGCGCCCCCCTCGTCGTGCTCGAGCACCTCGACGGCACGATCCTGCGCGGCCCCGCCGACGTCGAGCGGCTCACCACCGAGGCCGACCGCGCGCTCATCGGCCCCACGCTCGTCGACGCCCTCGTGGCCCTGCACCGGCTCGAGCCGGAGGTCATCGGGCTCGGGGCTCTGGCCCATCGCCGTGACTACGTCACCCGCCAGCTCGGGCGCTGGCACGGGAACTGGCACCGGACCAGGATCCGCGACCTGCCCGATCTGCAGGCCGCGTACGAGCATCTCGTGGCCACGGCTCCCGAGCAGTCCCGCTCGGGAATCGTGCACGGGGACTTCCGCCTCGACAACTGCATGCTCGACTCCCGGTGGCGGGTGCAGGGCGTGCTCGACTGGGAGCTGACCACGGTCGGCGACCCCCTGGCCGACGTCGGCCAACTGCTCGTCTACTGGGCGCAGGCCGACGACGAGGCCCGTGCGCTGCACGATCCGGCCACGGTCCTGCCCGGCTTCTCGACCCGGGACGAACTGCTCGCCAGGTACTGCCTCGCCACCGGCACCGACACGGCCCGGATCGACTACTTCGTCGCGTACAACTGGTGGAAGACGGCGTGCATCGTCGAGGGCGTGCACGCCAGGGTCGCGCAGGGCGCGATGAGCGGCGGCGACCGCACCGCGGCCTCGTTCGCCGAGCAGGCGGCCGCCGTCGCCGGCCGGGCCGCGACCCTCGCGGCGGCGCTGCGCCGGCACTGACCCCGGCCCGGCCGCAGACCCACGCACCCCGACACCTCCGACCCGGCACAGGAACCCCGGTCGCGTTCGCACCGGGCCCCTACCGAGGGTCAGCAGCAGGCTGACCGCCGAGTCGCCGCCAGCACACAGAAATCATCGACTATCCACAGTGACATTTGCCAAGCCCCGGTGGTGTGCGGAACTGCCGATGTGCGTGCGGGAGGCTTGAGGGGTCGCAACGGCGATGAGTTTCGTTATGGTGTCCAGTCTGTACTCCCATGCAACCGATCTCCCGACTCTCGGGGAGAGCGTCATGACCGCTACGTACAGGAGGCAAGCGTGAAACTCCTTCTCACGTCCGCGGGCGTCATGAACCCGAGCATCCGCGATGCGCTGGTCGACCTGCTGGGCAAGCCGATCGCCGACTCCAGCGCCCTCTGCATCCCTACGGCGGTCCACCCCATGGGCGGGCCAGCCTCGGCCTGGCGCTTCATCACCGGGCAGACGCCGCTACCCATGTGCGACCTGGGCTGGAAGTCGCTGGGCGTCCTCGAGCTGACAGCGCTGCCCAGCATCGGCGAGGAGCGGTGGGTCCCCTGGGTCCGGGAGGCTGACGTCATGCTCGTGGCCGGCGGCGATGCGACGTACCTGTGCCACTGGATGCGGCAGTCCGGGCTGGCGGATCTCCTGCCGTCGCTGCGGGACACCGTCTGGGTGGGGTTGAGTGCTGGGAGCATGGTGCTGACCCCCCGGATCGGTGCGGACTTCGTCGAGTGGCAGTCCGCGCCCGACGACCGCACACTGGGGGTCGTCGACTTCTCGATCTTCCCGCACCTGGGTCTCGAGCCGGACAACACCATGGCTGGTGCCGAGAGGTGGGCGGCCGAGATCGCCGGTCCGGCGTACGCAATCGACGACCAGACGGCCATCAAGGTGACCGACGGCACCGTCGAGGTCGTTTCCGAGGGGCACTGGAGGCTGTTCCCCTCGTAGCCGCGAACAGCGCTGGGGTCGCCGAGGCGCGAAGGGCGCATCACCACCGTTCCGGGGTGAACTGCACTTGCTCACTCTCTGGCAGCTGTCGCCGTAAGTTCCGAAGTGTGGCCGGACACTACGTGGTGTGAGAGAAGAGCACGCAGCCGAGCGGCATGAACAACGGTTCGTGGAGCTGTGGACTGAACACGGACCTCGGGTGATGGCGTACGCGTTGCGACACCTTGACTCCGAATCCGCACAGGATGTGGTGTCGGAGACGTTCCTGGTGGCCTGGCGGAAGCTCGCCAGTGTTCCGGACGACCCCTTGCCCTGGTTGCTCGTGGTCGCCCGCAACACCATCTCCAACCTGCGCCGATCGGGACATCGGCAGGCACGGGTGGCCGTCGAGTTGGAACGGTTCCGGCAGGTCGCGGAGCCGGCGGCTGCCGCCGATGTTCTCGCCACAGAGCGCGCTACCGTGCTGACCCAACTGGCGACGCTGACCCCGAAGGAGCGGGAGGCGCTGCTGCTGATCGCTTGGGACGGCTTGACCCCGGAGCAGGCGGCGCGGGTGGCGGGCTGCTCACTACCGGCCTTCCATGTACGTCTGTTCAGGGCGCGGCGGCGACTACGCGCCAGTGGCGAGCCGGACGCACCGCCTCACGTCGATGCTGCCCAACGTCCACTGCCATCTGCAGGAGGCACCGCATGACCAAGGATCGCGACATGATGATCGTTGTCGAGAAGCTCAGGCCGGTTAGCGCAGTCGATGACCGCTGGCCTGCCTCGACTCGGGAATCAGCGCTGGCACACCTGTTGATCAACATCGCCGGCGACCTCCCGGAGGCCCCTCCACGGTCGCACAGACGGCGGGTCGTGTTTACCGCCGCATTGGCTGCCGGGCTTGTCGCTTCGGGTGCGAGCATCGCCGTCGCCGGAGGGCTGCTGCCCGAGTCATTCACTAAGCCGTTGTCTTTCTGGGCGACCGAAACCGGGGGCGCGGTGGACGTCCAGACAGCACGACGAGTGGCCCAGGCACCAGGCCCTGACGGCACCGTACTGTCCGTCTGGTCCGCCAAGGGCCGGGACGGCACCACCTGCGTAGCCCCCCTGTTCGAGCCGCCCGGTGACCTCGACCGGCCGGCCCCGACAAGCTTCAAACTTGCCGGGGGACAGTGCACGGGCGCGACGGACCGGGGCACGGGGCCGCTCAGCACCATGGGCGGATCCGAGGACGGCAGGGGAATACACACGATGTGGGCTGCCGCCGGGGATGCGGTGCGGGCGGAACTGCGACTGCCCGACGGGTCCGTGCGGTCAGCCGTACGCGCCGAAGACGTGTTCTTTTTCTGGTACCTCGCCAACGAGAGCGTCGACCCGCCGGTCTTGGCCGGGTACGACGCCGCCGGAAACGTGGTGGCGGAACGGTCGCCGCCCAACCTGAGAAAGCGGGTGCACCCCGGGACCGGCGGTTGATCTTTCAACGGCGTACACCGACCCCGACTTCCCGGTAACTCCATCGCGTCCGGATCGGTCCCACAGTATTCATGGCCGTCGCGCGGTGCCAGCTCACGTCCACCGATCTACTCATCGTGAGTAGCGGACGTGGGTCGTCGGGTCGGCCGCTCTCGTAGCGTCCCGAATGCTTCGCGCCCCACCTCTGCACGTCTGGTACCCGACCCGCACCGGAACCCGTACGCCGACACCGGGTCAGGCGCGCTGTCGAGCTGCCCCCCACGGACGGGCAGGGGTTTGGCGCCGGTTGATCGCATGCGTGGGGCAGCTCGACACCGTCGTTCCGGCCCCACGGACGCTGGTCCCGTCACCCGCAGCGGACCGACGACCTGGGTATCCTGCCGCCTGACCCGGCAGCCGCATTCTGCTCGGCGGGCAACTGCCGGAAAGGCGGTCCTTCCCGTATCTGGGGCAAGGCCGGCAGCAGGCGGTCAGGAAGTGGGCTCGCGCCGGTCCGGGTTGACATCGACCGGACCGGAAATGGCCTGCCGGTCAAACGATTGACCGGGCGCTGGTCAGGGCCCCTGTGCCCGGTGGGCGCGGGGCCTAGGAGAGCCGTTCGATGACCATCGCCATGCCCTGGCCGCCGGCCGTGCACATCGTCTCGAGACCGAACTGGCCGTCGCGGGCCCGCAGCCCGTTGATGAGGGTCGTCGTCATCCGCGCTCCGGTCTGGCCGAACGGGTGGCCCAGGGCGATCGCGCCGCCGTGGACGTTGACCCGTTCGGGAGCGGCCTTGAGGTCCCAGATCGAGGGGACGACCTGCGCGGCGAACGCCTCGTTGAGCTCGACGAGATCGATGTCGGCCATCGAGAGCCCGGCCAGCGCGAGGGCCCGCTTCGAGGCCTCGACCGGGCCGAGACCCATGATCTCCGGCGAGATCGCCGAGACGCCCGTGGACAGGATCCGGGCCAGCGGCGTGATGCCGAGTTCGGCGGCCCTGCGGGCGGACATGACGACGAGGGCGGCCGCGCCGTCGTTGAGCGCGCAGCAGTTGCCCGCGGTCACCGTACCGTCGGGCCGGAAGACCGGCTTGAGGCCGGAGAGCGACTCGACGGTCACCCCGGCGCGGGGTCCGTCGTCGGTGGCCACGACGGTGCCGTCGGCGAGGGTCACGGGCGTGATGTCGGTGGCGAAGAAGCCCGACTCGATCGCGGCCCGGGCCCGCTGCTGGCTCGTGGCGGCCCACTCGTCCTGCTCGGCGCGGCTCACCCCGCGGTGGCTCGCGACGTTCTCGGCGGTCTCGCCCATCGCGACGTAGACGTCGGGCAGCTCGCCCGCGTCGCGCGGGTCGGTCCACGGGCCGGCGCCACCCTGGGCGCGGGCGGCGGTGCGCTCCCCCGCCGCGGCGAAGATCGGGTTCTTCGTGTCCGGCATGCCGTCGGACTTGCCGGCGGCGAAGTGCGAGACGACCTCGACCCCGGCGGAGACGAGCACGTCCGCCTCACCGGCGCGGATGGCGTGCAGCGCCATCCGGGTCGTCTGCAGGCTCGAGGCGCAGTAGCGCTGCACCGTCGTCCCGGGGACCCGGTCGAGCCCGAGCTCGACGGCGACGACGCGCCCGAGGCCCCAGCCCTGCTCGCCGGCCGGCTGCGCGCAGCCGAGCATGAGGTCGTCGATCCGGGTCGGGTCGAGCGACGGCACCTGGGCCAGGGCCGCCTGGACCATCTGGGTCGCCAGGTCGTCGGCCCGCATCGAGGCCAACGACCCCTTGAAGGCCCGGCCGATCGGCGAGCGCGCCGCGGCGACGATGACTACGTCCTGCATGGTGTCCTCCGATTTCGGGCTGGTGCCCGTGACGGCGGTGCCGTCGGTGTCAGGTCTGGTCGGGTTCGCGCTCACCCGGTGAGCTTGAACTTCTGGATCTTTCCGCTCGGGGTCCGTGGCAGGGCCGGAACGACGCTGAAGCTGCGGGGGCGCTTGAAGTTGGCCAGCCGGTCCCGGCACCACGCCTCGAGCTCGTCGACGAGCACCGACTCGTCCCCACTCCAGTCGGGAACGGTCTGCACGAAGGCGCTGCCGACCTCGCCCATCCGCGCGTCGGGCACCCCGACGACGGCGGCGTCGGAGACCGCGGGGTGCTCGCACAGCACGCGCTCGACCTCGGCGGGGTAGACGTTGAAGCCCCCGACCATGTAGACGTCCTTGATCCGGTCGGTGATGCGCAGGTAGCCGTCCTCGTCGACCCAGCCGACGTCGCCGGTGTGCAGCCAGCCGTCCTCGTCGATGGCCTGTGCGGTGGCGACCGGGTCCTCGAAGTAGCCCAGCATCACGTTGTAGCCACGCACGAGGATCTCGCCGGACTCACCGGCCGGCAGCGCCTGTCCGTCGAGACCGGCGATCCGCAGCTCGGTGCCCGGGATGGCCTGCCCGCAGCTGGTCGAGATCCGCTCGATGTCGGCGTCGGGCGGGCACACGGTCGCGGTGCCGCACGTCTCGGTCAGGCCGTAGGCGGTGATGACGTCGCGGAAGCCGAGTTCCTCGCGCATCCGGTGCAGCAGCGGCACCGGCACGATCGTGGCCCCGGTGACGGCCAGGCGCACCGAGCTGACGTCGTAGGCGCCGAAGTCGGGGTGCTCGAGCAGGGAGGTGTAGACGGTGGGCGCGCCGGGGAAGACGGTGACGCGTTCCCGCTCGACGAGACGCAGCACGGTCCCGACGTCGAACACGGCGACCGGGATGATCGTGGCGCGCATGAGCAGGCAGGCCAGGATGCCGGCCCGGTAGCCGAAGCTGTGGAAGAACGGGTTGACCATGAGGTAGCGGTCGCCGCGCCGCAGCCCGACGAGCCGGGCCCACTGCAGGTCGACGCGCAGGTTCGAGGCGTGCGAGACCATCGCACCCTTGGGGTAGCCGGTGGTGCCCGAGGTGAACAGGATGTCGGCCATGCCCTCGGGGTCGAGGGCGGCGATCCGTCCGTCGACGATGGCGGGGTCGACCTGGTCTGCCAGCGCGGTGAAGCCGGCCAGGGACCACACGCCGGCAGCGGCCTGCTCGCGGTCTGCGGCGGCGGACAGGTCGACGACGGTACGCACCGAGGGCAGCAGCGGCACGGGGCACCCGATGGCCGGTGGTGGCCCGTCGCCGCGCAGCGCGGCCAGGTAGTCGGCACCCAGGAAGGTATCGTCGAGGATGACCATCGTGGCCCGGACCTTGGCGATGGCGTACCGCGCCTCCTCCCCGCGGAAGCGGGTGTTGACGGGGCAGAGCACGCCCCCGGCGGCCAGCACGCCGAGGGCGCTGACGACCCAGTCCGCGCTGTTCGGGGCCCAGACGACGACGCGGTCCCCCGGCTCGAGACCGTGCGCGACCGCGGCCCGGGCGAACCGGGTGACGGCCGCGTCGAGCTCGGCGAAGGTCATCCGTACGTCACCGTCGACCAGGGCCTCGATTTCGGCGGCGTCCTGCGCGGCCTGCCGCAGCAGGGCGGGGATCGTGGTCAGCACGTCACTCACGCACATCTCCTCACGCGGAGCCGGTCACTTGTCTGGCGCGGACCACAGACTACCAACCAAGCGCTTGCTAGACTAGCTGCGGCAACGCCGGCCACGCCGTCAGCGAGCCACGCAGACTCAACCGATCCGACGTCCGGCACCGACCGGCGAGGAATCCGCAGGAAGGGACCCCGGTGGCAGAGGCATACATCGTGGACGCCGTCCGCACCCCCGTCACGCGACGCGGCGGCGCGCTCGCGGGCATCCACTCCGCTGACCTGGGCGCCGCCGCGCTCACCAGCCTCATGAGCTCCTCGGGGATCGACCCCGACGCCGTCGAGGACGTCGTGTTCGGCTGCGTCGACACCATCGGTTCGCAGGCCGGCGACATCGCCCGCACCGCCTGGCTCGCCGGCGGCCTCCCGCAGCACGTACCCGGGGTCACCGTCGACCGGCAGTGCGGCTCGAGCCAGCAGGCGGTGCACTTCGCGGCCCAGGCCGTCATGGCCGGGGTCAACGACGTCGTCGTGGCCGGAGGCGTGCAGAACATGAGCGCCATCCCCATCTCGGCCGCGATGCTCACCGGCCAGCAGTACGGCTTCGACGACCCCTTCTCCGGGTCCAAAGGCTGGCGCGAACGCTACGGCGACGAGGAGATCTCGCAGTTCCGCTCGGCCGAGATGATCGCCGAGAAGTGGGACATCAGCCGGGAGGACATGGAACGCTTCGCCCTGCGCAGCCACGAGCGGGCCCTGCGGGCCATCGCCGAGGGTCGCTTCACCCGCGAGATCCGCGCCGTCGGCGACGTCGACACCGACACCTGTCCGCGCGCCGACACGAGCCTGGAGAAGATGGCCGGTCTCAACCCGCTCACCCCGGGCGGCCGGGTCACCGCCGCCGCGGCGAGCCAGATCTGCGACGGCGCGGCCGCCCTGCTCGTCATGAGCGAGCGGGCCGTGGCCGAGCACGGGGTGACCCCGCGCGCCCGGATCCACCACCTGTCGGTGCGCGCCGACGACCCGGTGTGGATGCTCACCGCCCCGATCCCGGCCACCGCACACGCCCTCGGGCGCACCGGGCTGTCGATCGAGGACATCGACCTGTTCGAGGTCAACGAGGCGTTCGCCTCGGTCGTGCTCGCCTGGATCAGGGAGACGGGGGCCGACCCGGAGCGGGTCAACGTCAACGGCGGCGCGATCGCCCTGGGCCACCCCCTCGGCGCCACCGGCGCCCGGCTCATGACCACCCTGCTGCACGAGCTCGAGCGCACCGGTGGCCGCTACGGCCTGCAGACGATGTGTGAGGGCGGCGGCCAGGCCAACGTGACGATCATCGAGAGGCTCGGATGACCCAGTCCCCCGCCACGCCCGACGGCGTCGACCTGACCGACCAGGTCGCCATCGTCACCGGCGGCACCCGTGGCATCGGCGCCGAGATCACCCGTACCTTCCTCAGGGCCGGGGCACGGGTGCTCGTGTGCGGCCGCAGCGAGCCCGAGCAACTGCCCGAGGTCGACGGACGCACGCCCGTCTTCGTCCGGTCGGACGTGCGCGACCCGGAGCAGGCCAAGGCCCTCGTCGCCGCGGCGGTGGACCGGTTCGGCCGGCTCGACATCCTGGTCAACAACGCCGGTGGCGCGCCGAACGCCGACACCGCGACGGTCTCCCCCCGCTTCGTCTCGGCGATCGTCACGCTCAACCTGCTCGCTCCGTTCTACGTCGCCCAGCAGGCCAACGAGGTCATGCAGCGTCAGGGCAGCGGGACGATCATCAACATCGGCTCGGTCGCCGGGGCCAACCCGGCCCCGGACACCGCCGCGTACGCCGCGGCCAAGGCGGGCCTGACGATGCTGACCCGGTGCCTCGGGCTCGACTTCGCGCCGGCCGTGCGGGTCAACCAGGTGACGGTGGGCCTCGTGCGGACCGAACTGTCGCACCTCTACTACGGCGACGAGGCGGGACAGGACCGCGTGGCCCGGACGATCCCCATGCGGCGGATGGCCACCCCGGCCGACGTCGCCGCGGCCTGTCTGTTGCTCGCCTCGCCGCTGGCCGGCTACGTCACCGGCACGGAGATCGTCGTCGCCGGGGGCGGTGAGATCCCGTCGCGGCACCTGGCCGCCCAGCCGCCCGGCACCGGTCCGCTCGGCTGAGCCCAAGCCGGGCACGTACGACAGCGGGGGCCGCACCGGTCGGTGCGCCCCCGCTGTCGTGCGCTGTCGCCTGCCGGCTCAGAGACCGGCGAGCGCTGCCACCTCGGCGCGAACCGTCGCCGGGGAGCCGGCCAGCAGCTGGGCCGACTTGCCGCGCTTGAAGAACAGGTGCGCGTCGTGCTCGAAGGTGAACCCGATGCCGCCGTGCAGCTGGATCGCCTCGGCGGCGACGGCCATCAGCGTGTCGGTACACACGAGCTTGGCCAGTGCCGCGTCGTGCGAGCGGGTGGCGGACCCGGTGCGCAGCGTCGTGACGAGGTGGTCGGCCGTGGCCCGCGCCCCGGCGACCGCGACGGCGAGGTCGGCGCAGCGGTGCTTGAGGGCCTGGAACGAACCGATCGGGCGGCCGAACTGCTCGCGGACCTTGAGGTACTCGACGGTGCGGTCGAGGCAGGCGCGGGCGGCGGCGGCCGACTCCAGCGCGAGCATGGCGCGCACGTGGTCGAGCAGCACCCGGGGGCCCTCGCCGCCGGGGGCGTCGACCCGGGTGGCGGCGGCCTCGCGGAGGTGCACCGTGCTCAGTCGCCGGGTCTGGTCGAGCGTCATGTGCGTCCGCACGTCCACCCCGGCGGCGGTCGGGTCCACGGCGTAGACGCCGAGCCCACCGCCGGCGTCCCGGGCGGTGACCAGGACGACGCGGGCGGCCTCGACTCCGGCGACGAGGGTCTTGGTCCCGGTCAGCGCCCACTCGTCCCCGGTGCCGGTGGCCCGGGTGGCGGTCCGCTCGAGGTCCCAGCCCGCGCCGTCCTCGGCGAGGGCACTGGCGAGGGTGAGCTGCTCGTCCACGACGCGCGCCAGCAGGGGCTCGGCGCTCGGGCCGAGGGCGCGGGCGGCGAGGACCGCGGCGAGGCTCGTCGCGAGCGCGCCGGGCACGAGCCGGGCCCCGAGCTCCTCGATGACGGCGGTCGCGGCGGACACGTCGAGGCCGAGCCCGCCGAGGTGCTCCGGCACGACGAGGCCGAGCAGGCCCAGCTCAGCCGTGAGCAGCTCGTGCAGCCGCGGGTCGTGGCCCTGCGCCCCGACCATGAGCTCGTGGGTGCGGCGCAGGTCGGCCTGCTCGTCGAGCACCTCGACGACGGAGGCGCGGATCTGGGCCACCTCCTCGGCCGCCTCGGGACGCAACGTCCCGGCCACCGGCTGGGGGTCGGCGCTCGCGTGGGTCATCGTCCTCACCTCATCGGGGCAGACCGAGCAGGCGCTCGGCGATGATGTTGCGCTGGATCTCGTTGGAGCCGCCGTAGATCGTGTTGGCGCGGCTGAAGAGGAAGTGGGTCTGGGCGTCGTCCAGCTCGTACCCGGGCCCGGTGAGCAGCGCCCCGGCCCCCTCGACGTCGACCGCGAGCTCGCCGAGCGAGCGGTTCCACGTGGCCCACTGCAGCTTGGAGATCGACGCCTCCAGGCCGGACAGCCCCGCACCGGCGGACGCGAGCAGCCGCACCGCCGAGTGCCGCATCACCTCGAGCCCGATGTACGCCTCGACGAGGCGGTCACGCAGCGCCGGCTCCTGCCAGGCGCCGTTCTCGTGGGCCCGGGCGATGACGGCGTCGAGGCGCCGACGGAAACCGATCTGCTGGCCGAGGGTGGACACGCCGCGCTCGAAGCCCAGGGTGCCCATGGCGACCTTCCAGCCCTCGCCCTCGGCGCCGACGCGGTGCTCGACGGCGGCGACGGCCCCGTCGAAGAAGACCTCGTTGAACTCGCTCGTGCCGGTCAGCTGGGTGATCGGGCGCACCGTGATGCCGGGCTGGTGCATCGGCACGAGCAGGTAGGACAGGCCCGCGTGCCGGGTCGAGCCGGGGTCGGTGCGGCACAGCACGAAGCACCAGTCGGCCAGGTGCGCGAGCGAGGTCCACACCTTCTGCCCGGTGATGACGTAGCTGTCGCCCCGGCGCTCGGCACGGGTACGCACCCCGGCGAGGTCCGAGCCGGCGTCGGGCTCGGAGTAGCCCTGGCACCAGATGTCCTCGCCGCTGGTGATGCCGGGCAGGAACCGCGCCTTCTGCTCCGGCGTGCCGAAGGCGAGCAGGGTCGGGCCGAGCAGTTGCTCGGACATGTGCCCGAGCCGGCCGGGGGCGGCCGCGCGGGCGTACTCCTCGTGGTAGATGACCTGCTGGGCCAGGGTGGCGGGGCGACCGCCGTACTCGCTGGGCCAGCCGAGGCCGATCCAGCCGGCCCGGCCCAGGTGGCGCTCCCACTCGCGGCGCAGCTCGTGCGCCTCGTGCTCGCGTCCCTCGCCGCCGGTGCCGACGGCCCCGGCGAACGGCCCGCTGAGGGCCTCGTGGAGCCAGCCGCGGATCTCGGCCCGGAACTGCTCGTCGCTCACCGGCGCGCCGGTGGCCTGCGCCGCGTCCGTACCCATGTCAGGCGCCGTAGACGGGGGTCGGCGGCTCGGCGCGGGCGATGAGGTCGGCGATCGCGTCGGTGAGTTCCTCCGGCTTCCACCGCTCGCCCCTGGTGGCGGTTGGCCCGTGGCGCCAGCCGTCGGCGAGCGAGACCTCGCCGCCGGCGACCTCGAAGACGGCTCCGGTGACGGCCTGCGCGGCGTCGGACCCGAGCCAGACCACGAGGGGGGAGACGTTGGCCGGGTCCATCGCGTCGAAGCCCGTCTCGGGGGCGGCCATCGCCTCGGCGAAGACGGCCTCGGTCATCGGCGTACGGGCCGAGGGGGCGATCGCGTTGACGACGATGCCGTAGCGGGCCCACTCGACGGCCGCGATCCGGGTCAGGGCGGCGATCCCGGCCTTGGCGGCGCCGTAGTTGCCCTGCCCGACGCTGCCCATGAGGCCCGCGCCGGAGGACGTGTTGACGACGCGCGCGGCGACCTGTCGGCCGGCCTTGGCCTCGTCCCGCCAGTACGCGGCGGCGTGGCGCATCGGAACGAAGTGGCCCTTGAGGTCGACCCGCAGGACGAGGTCCCACTCCTGCTCGCTCATGTTGACCAGCATCCGGTCGCGGTTGATGCCGGCGTTGTTGACGAGGGTGTGCAGCCCGCCGAAGGTCTCGACGGTCTCGCGCACGAGGCGCTCACCGTAGGCCCAGTCGCTGACGTCGCCGGCGCTGACGACCGCGCGACCGCCCGCTGCGCGGATCTCGTCGACGACGGCCTGGGCCGCCTCCCGGTTGCTCTCGACGTCGTTGACGACGACGTCGGCGCCCTGCCGGGCGTACTCGAGGGCGTGCACCCGGCCCAGCCCCTGTCCCGCACCGGTCACGATCACCGTTCGTCCTACGCAGAAGCCGCTCACGACACGCCCTTTCACTCGTGGTGCGGCCAGAAAACCACACCCGACGCTAGCTATGCAAGCAAGCGCTTGGTAGGGTCCGCGAAACGACAGAAGGACGGCGGACCACGTGACGATGTTCTCGGCCCTGCGATTCCGAGACTTCCGCTTCGTACTCCTGACCCTGGTGCTGTCCCAGGCCGGCTACTGGGGCTGCAACATCGCCTTCCAGTCGGTGCTCACCGAGGTCGACGGCACCCCGGCGACGATGGGCGCGCTCTTCTTCTGCCTGCTCGTGCCGTTCACGCTCTTCTCCATCCCGGCCGGGGTGCTGGCCGACGCCTTCGACCGGCGACGGCTGCAGATCGGCGTGCTCCTGGCGACGAGCGCCCTGGCCGGGATCTGCGCGGCGACGGTCGCGGCCAGGGTCGTCGACCTGCCCGTGCTGCTCGTGCTCGCCTTCCTCGCCGGCACCGGGATCAGCTTCCTGTCCCCGGTGACCCAGGCACTCGTGGCCAACACCGTCCCGGCCGAGGCGCTCGGCAACGCCGTCCCGATCCAGGCCGCCGGGCTCAACCTCGCCCGCTCGATCGGCCCCGCGGTCGCCGGGCTGATCCTCGTGGCCTGGGGACCGCTGGGCACGTTCGTGATGTACGCGACGCTCAGCCTCGCCGCGGTCGCCGCCGCGGTCGCGGTGCGCACCCGTCGCGTCCCGCCGGTCACCCCGGTGGTCCGCGAGGGCCTGGCCGCGCAGGTCCGCGCCGGCATCCGGCACGCCCGGGAGCGGCCCCCGGCCGCGCTCTGCCTGGTCATCGTAGGGGTCAACGCCTTCTTCGGGTGCACCTTCACGACCCAGCTCGCCGTCCGGGCGACCTCGACCTCGGACCATCCGGAGACGGTCTTCCCCATGCTCGTGGCCCTGACCGGGCTGGGCTCGTTCCTCGGGGTCCTCGTCGTGGCCCGGCTCTCCGGGCGCGTCGCCACCGTGTGGCACGCCGCGGCCACCCTCGGCCTGCTCGCCGTGAGCACCGCGCTGCTCGGGGCGGCGACGACAGTTCCCGTGCTCGCGGGGGCCGCGCTGCTGTGCGGCTCGTTCAGCATCGGCGCCATGGTGATCCTGCAGACGGTCGTCCAGCGGGTCGTCGACGACGCGCAGCGCGGCCGGGCGATGAGCCTCTACTTCCTCGGCTGGGGCGGCATGCCGTTCGGTGCCCTCCTGCTCGGCGGGCTGAGCACGTGGTTCGGCTCCGCGACCGCCTTCCTGCTGTACGCCGCCGCGTGCCTCGCGACGGCGATCACGGTGATCGTGTGGTTGCGGCGCGGGGGCACC
>NZ_WAAS01000065.1:0-29539 GCF_008806585.1 Micromonospora sp. AMSO12t | reverse complement strand
GGCCCGCCCCACTTGTGCGCGCTGGCGGTCAGCACCGACCAGCCCGCCGGCACCGGGGCCCGGCCCACCACCTGGGCGGCGTCCACGCACAGCGGCACCCCGGCCTCGGCGCACTCCCGCGCGGCCCCGGCCACCGGCTGGAGCGTGCCGACCTCGTGGCTGGCGGCGATCAGCGCGGCCAGCGCCACCCCCGGCGCCCGGACCGCCGCCGCCCAGCGGTCCAGGTCGAGCCGGCCGAGCCGGTCCACCGGTACGGACGTGGCCGTGCCGCCCGCCGCGACGTGCTTCTCGGCGGCGTGCAGCACCGCCGAGTGCTCGATCGCG
This sequence comes from Micromonospora sp. AMSO12t, assembly GCF_008806585.1. Lineage (NCBI taxonomy): Bacteria > Bacillati > Actinomycetota > Actinomycetes > Micromonosporales > Micromonosporaceae > Micromonospora > Micromonospora sp. AMSO12t. The sequence continues at coordinate 29,215 of NZ_WAAS01000065.1, read as the reverse complement.
GAGTGCACCAGGCCGGCGCCCACCCGACGCCGGCCGGTCAGGCCCCCCAGCACGGCGGAGTGCGCGGCCGTCGTACCGCTGGGGGTGAAGGACAGCTCGTCGGCGCGGACGCCGAGCGTCTGCGCGCAGGCCTCGCGGGCGGCGTCGAGGAGTTGACGGGCGCGGCGGGCCTGCGTGTAGAGCCGGCCGGGGTCGGCCCAGCCGTCGTCGAGGGCGGCCAACAGCGCCTGTCGGGCGACCGGATGCAGCGGCGCGGCGGTGGCCGCGTCCAGGTAGACCGGGGATGCGCTCACGCGAGCCAACGTATCGCGCCGGTATGCCCAAGATCCCCCCGATGGGGGCCGACAGCGACCCCAACACGGTCCAGCCCGTCATGGTCGAGTAATCTGCGACCGTCGGTGACGCCTTTGCCGCTGGTGCTGTCGCTCCGCAGGCGGAGGGCAGGGACAAGACACCGCGGCGCGCTAGGGAGGCAGGACCAGGTGGTCGCAAGGAGTTCGGAGGTACGGCCGTCGGCCGTACGGCACAGCGCTTCCCCAGGAGCCGGTGGGCGCCGGGGACGTGGTGCCGGTCGGATCGCCGGGCTCGGTCTCGGCGGAGCGGCGCTGCTGGTCCTGCTCACGGGCTGCGACGTCGGCGCGGCGTTCGGCGGCTTCGGCTGGCCGCAGGGCGGCATCACGCCCGAGTCGCACCGGATGTACGACCTGTGGATCGCCTCGTGCATCGCGGCGCTCGCGGTCGGCGTCTTCGTGTGGGGCCTGATCTTCTGGTGCGTCGTGCGCTACCGCAAGCGGGGCAACGAGCTGCCGGTGCAGACCCGTTACAACATGCCGATGGAGTTCCTCTACACCATCGCGCCGATCCTGATCGTCTCCGTGCTGTTCTACTACACGGCGGTCGTGCAGACCGACGTGGTGCGGACGACCAAGAACCCCGACGTCACGGTCGAGGTGGTCGCGTTCAAGTGGAACTGGCAGTTCAACTACCGCGACGGTCAGGGCCAGGACGCCAACACGGTCGCCTCCGTGCTCGGCACCAGCGAGGTCATCCCGATCCTGGTGCTGCCGACCGACCGGTCCATCCGGTTCGAGGAGACCAGCCGCGACGTCATCCACTCGTTCTGGGTGCCGGAGCTGCTGTTCAAGCGCGACGTCATGCCGGGCAAGATCCGCAACGTCTTCGAGGTCTCGAAGCTGGAGTCCGAGGGTGCCTACGTCGGCCGCTGCGCGGAGCTCTGCGGCAGCTACCACGCCTTCATGAACTTCGAGCTGCGGGTCGTCTCCCCGGAGAAGTACGAGCAGTTCCTGGCGGCCAAGCGGGACGGCAGGTCCACGCAGGAGGCGCTGACGGCCATCGGCGAGGACCCGTACGCGAAGACCACGAAGCCGTTCGAGACCCGTCGCACCGAGGCCAACTTCAACCCGGACGACGCGCCGGCCGGCGCGGGAAGCTGAGGGATCGGGCATGAAGACCGAGTGGCGCATCTTCCTGGTCATCGCCGGGTTCCTGCTCTTCGCCACCGCCCTCTACGGCGGGTGGACCGCCGCCGACTCCGGCGGCCAGGTCGAGTGGGTCGGCACGGTCGCCCTGCTGCTGAGCTTCCTGCTCTGCACGATGTGCGGCGGCTTCTTCTGGTTCGTCTCCCGCCGGATCGACCTTCGGCCGGAGGACCGGCCGGACGGCGAGATCGCCGACGGCGCGGGCGAGATCGGCTTCTTCAGCCCGGGCAGCTACTGGCCGTTCGGCCTGGCGATCGCCGTCGGGATGGCCGGCTTCGGCCTCGCGTTCTGGCAGTTCTGGCTGCTCGGCCTCGGCATGCTGGCGGTCACGTTCTCCGTCTGCGGCCTGCTGTTCGAGTACTACAGCGGCACCCGGCGCACCGCCGAGCACTGATCGGTCGGTCACCCGCGAACGTCCCGAAGGCCCGCCTCCCCGGGGAGGCGGGCCTTCGGCGTGGAACGGGTGGCGCGGGCGCGGGACGTGGTCGGCAGCGGCGCTGAGTGGACACCGCGGGGGACCGACGCCCGCTCAGCGGTGGCGGCGGTTTCAGGCGGCGCGGCGGCGGCTCGCCGGGCGGTGCCGGCCGCTCGGACGCGCCAGGCGGAACGTGAAGGTGGTGACGAGCACGGCCGCGCCGCAGCCCGTGCAGACCAGTTCGGGGCAGTCGGCGCCGTGGCCGTCGGCGCACGGCGGCGCCTCGAACGGCTCGACGCCCTCACAGGTGTCGCAGTAGAGCTCGCGCTCCGACACGGGCGTCTCCTCTCGCTCCGGTCCCGCGGGGGCGCGTCGCACACGCCCGACGGGGATCGCCGCGCTCGACGGCGCAGGACGAATGTGGGAACTACTCAGCTGTAGTTTCCCACGGGGGTCCGACAACCTTCGGCGAGGCCCGGGGCTCAGAGGGCGCGCGCGACCTCGATCCAGCGGTCGAGGACGCGTGCGGCGGCCCCGGAGTCGACGGACTCGGCGGCCCGGTCGATCCCGGCCCGCAGGGCCGCGGTGAGGTCGCCGTCGAGCGGGCCCTGCGTGGCCAGCGCCGCCGCCGCGTTGACCAGGACCGCGTCGCGCACCGGGCCGGTCTCGCCGGCCAGCAGCCGGCGGACCACGTCGGCGTTGAAGGCGGCGTCACCGCCGCGCAGGTCGGCCAGGGTGGCCCGGGGTACGCCGAGGTCGGCGGCGTCCAGCAGCGACTCCCTGACGACGCCGCCCTGGGCCGCCCAGACGCGGGTCGGCGCGGCGGTGGTGAACTCGTCCAGCCCGTCCTCGCCGCGCATCACCAGCACGGAGTCGCCCCGGGCGGCGAAGACGCCGGCCATCACCGGGGCCATCCGGGCGTCGAAGCAGCCGACCGCTCCGGCGCGGGGCCGCGCCGGGTTGGTCAGCGGGCCGAGGAAGTTGAACACCGTGGGCACGCCCAGCTCCCGGCGTACCGGGCCGGTGTGCCGCATCCCGGGGTGGAACCGGGCCGCGAAGCAGAAGCCCATGCCGGCCTCGGCGACGCACCGGGCCACCCCCTCGGGGCCCAGGTCGAGCGGCACGCCGAGGAACTCCAGCACGTCGGCGGTGCCGCAGGAGGAGGAGGCCGCCCGGTTGCCGTGCTTGACCACCCGGACACCGGCGCCGGCCACCACCAGCGAGGCCATGGTCGAGATGTTGACGGTGTGCGCGAGGTCACCGCCGGTGCCGACCACGTCGAGGGCGGTGGCGCGCAGCTCGTCGGGCAGCTCGACCGGGACCGCCCGGCCGAGCATCGCCTCCACCAGACCGGCCAGCTCGGCCGAGGTCTCACCCTTGGCGCGCAGCGCGACGACGAAGCCCGCCATCTGCGCCGGGGCGGCCGAGCCGGCCATGATCTCGCCCATCGCCCAGGCGGTGTCGGCGGTGGCGAGTTCCTCGCCGCGCAGCAGCGCGTTGAGCAGGTGCGGCCAGGTCCGATCGCCCAAGGCGGGCCTCCCGAGCGTGCGAGATGCGGGTGGGATGGAACCGGCACCGGTCGGCCCGGCGCCGTGGCGGGCCGGAGCGGGGGACGTCAGGCGGGTGCGTGCGTCCGCAGCAGCTCGGCCACCGTGGTGCCGGTGGTCACCGGGTCGAGCGGGTGCACCAGGGTGGCGTCGACCTCGGCGTACGCCGCGAGCCACCGGTCGGCGGCGCGGGCGATCACCACGCAGGTCGGGGGGGCGTCGGCCCGGTCGTCCTTGATCTGCCGGGCGATGCCGATGCCGCCGCCCGGGCTCGCCTCGCCGTCGAGCACCAGCAGGTCGATCTCGTAGTCGTCGACGAGCCGGACGCACTCGGCGTAGTCGGACGCCTCGACGAACTCGACCCGCAGGCCGGGCGCGGGGCGCGGCCCGACGGCGAGCCGCATCCGGTCGCGGACCTCCGGGTCGTCGCTGTAGAGCAGGACGGTGCAAAGACGATCGCTCATGCCGGCACTCCGCTTCGCTCCGTGCCGTCGTGCGGCACCATCACACTGAGCTTGATGATTCGTTCGCTGCGCGCTCGTCGGTCGGACTGGCTCCCACCTCGTGGCCGCCCGCTGATCGTACCGGTCGGTGTGAGGTGTGCGACGTCCGCCCGGCGGCGGCGCTGGGGCGTACCGGCCGGCCCGGCTCAGGCCGTGGACTCCGCGGCGCGCTGACGGGCCTCCTGGCGGTCCAGGTCGCGGTCGACGCGGCGGGCCTCCCGCTCGGCGTGCCGCATCCACTGCACGACCAGCACGGCCAGCATGGTCACGCTGACGAACTCGCCGCCGGCCCAGAGGATGCCGCCGGCGACCACCTGGTCCTGCCACGGGTCCGACCAGGTGAGCCCGAGCGACGGGTACCAGTCGCCGCCGAAGAGCGTGCTGCTCTGCATGATGGTGAGGCCGAGCACGGTGTGGAACGGCACGGAGAGCAGCATCAGCAGCGCCCGGGCCGGGTACGGCCAGCGGCCCGGCAGCGGGTCGAGCCCGAGCAGCGGCCAGAAGAACACGCAGCCGGTCATGATGAAGTGCGCGTGCACGACCTCGTGCGCCCACACGTTCTCGAGGGTGTAGCGGTACAGGTCGGTGAAGTAGAGCGCGAACGGGTTCACCACGAAGATGGCGAACGCCACCAGGGGGAAGCTGTAGATCCGGGCGATCCGGCTGTGCACGACCGCCAGCAGCCGCTTGCGCGGTCGCGGCGGCAGGGTGCGCAGGGCCAGCGTCACCGGCGCGCCCAGCGCGAGGAAGATCGGCGAGATCATGGAGAGCACCATGTGCTGGACCATGTGCACCGACAGCAGTGCCGTGTCGTACGCGTGCAGGCCGCTGACGGTGACCGCCGCGATGCCGCCGAGGCCGGGGCCGAGGAAGAAGACCGTCCTGGCTACCGGCCACCGGTCGCCCCGCATCCGCAGCCGGTGCACCCCGTAGAGGTAGACGCCGGCGGCCAGCACCAGGCCGACGGCGAGCCAGCTGTCCAGCCTGGTCTCGGTGAACACCGAGGTCACGGTGAACGGTGGCGGGGTGGCCGCGCTCGCCGCCGGCGCGGCGACGGCGGCTGCGGCGGAGATCGGATCGGCGTGCAGCACGCTTTTCAGCCTAGGTCAGGCGAACCGGACTGCCCCGATCGGGCTGTGGATGCCACGGGTTTGGCCCCCCGCTGATCGGCGGCCCCGGTCAAGGGCAATAATGACCGCGTGACTGCGGCCCCAGCCATTGACAAGAGCCGGATCCACTCCCTGACCCGACCCAACATGGTCAGCGTCGGGACGATCGTGTGGCTCTCCAGCGAACTCATGTTCTTCGCGGCGCTGTTCGCGATGTACTTCTCCATCCGCGCGGCGGCGCCGGAGCAGTGGGCGAAGCACACCGAGCACCTCAACATCCCCTACGCGACCACCTTCACGGTGATCCTGGTGTTGTCCTCGGTGACCTGCCAGCTCGGGGTGTTCGCCGCCGAGAAGGGTGACGTCCACGCGCTGCGGCGCTGGTTCACGATCACCTTCGTGATGGGCCTGATCTTCGTCCTCGGCCAGCTCAACGAGTACCGCGAGCTGGTGCACGCGGGCATCAAGATCAACGAAGACGGTTACGGGTCGATGTTCTACCTGACCACCGGCTTCCACGGCCTGCACGTGGCCGGCGGTCTGGTCGCCTTCGTCATCTTCATGATCCGCACCACCATGGGCCGGTTCACACCGGCGCAGGCCACGTCGGCGATCGTCGTGTCCTACTACTGGCACTTCGTCGACGTCGTGTGGATCGGGCTCTACGCCATGATCTACTGGCTTCAGTGATCTTGGCGCGTCACGAACCGCGCCGCTGCTCCGTCCCCTGAGACAAGGTCCAACCGGTTAAGGACACAGGTCATGACTTCTGACAACGACCGCCGACGCGGTCTGCTCGCGCGGCTGCGCGAGCGGCCCGCGGCGCGCAGCAGGGGCCGCCGCCGGCTGGGTGCCGCGGTCCGGCTGTTCGCCGCGCTGATGCTGGCCGGCGGCGCCTACACCGTCTTCGCCCCCGGCGTGCAGGCGCAGGACACCCCGCTCACCGGTGCCGCCGCGGAGGGCAAGGCGCTGTTCGACGTGAGCTGTGTGACCTGTCACGGTCGCAACGCGCAGGGCGTCGAGGGGCGCGGGCCGAGCCTGATCGGCGTCGGCGCGGCCTCGGTCGAGTTCCAGGTCGGCTCCGGCCGCATGCCGATGGCCCGGCAGGAGGCCCAGGCCCAGCGCAAGCCTGAGCTCTTCACCGACGAGGAGACCCGCCAGCTCGCGCAGTACGTCCAGGAACTCGGCGGCGGCCCGGTGGTGCCCGACGGTGACAACCTGCACGCCGACGGGAACGTGGCCGCCGGCGGCGAGCTGTTCCGGATCAACTGCGCGCAGTGCCACGCCTTCGGCGGCGGCGGCGGCGCCCTGTCCTCCGGCAAGTACGCGCCGAGCCTGCGCCCGGCCACCGACCGGCAGATCTACGCCGCCATGCTGAGCGGCCCGCAGAACATGCCGGTCTTCGGCGACAACCAGATCTCCCCGGACCAGAAGGCGGACCTCATCGCCTACATCCAGGAGACCCTGAAGCACGACCAGGACCCGGGCGGCTTCAACCTCGGTCGGTACGGGCCGTCCACCGAGGGCCTGGCGATCTTCCTGGTGGGCATCGTCGCGCTCGTCTTCGCGAGCCTGTGGATTGCGGGCAAGTCGTGACCGGGCGGCTCATCCGATTCAGTGCCGTGGTGCCGCAGCGCGGCACCGCCCGTAGCGAGGTGACGGCATGACCACGCACACCGAGCACCAGGCCCAGCAGGGCCGGGAGCCGCTCGACGTGAACACCCCGGGGCTCAGCCAGTTCGACATCGTCCGCGAGGGCGCGCGCCGGGACGACATCGAGATCGTCCACTACGAGCCGCAGGTGGCGCCGGGCAGCAAGGCCGAGCGCCGGCTGACCCGTACGGTCGCGTCGTTCTTCCTGCTGACCGGCCTGGCGGCGACCGCGTTCCTGGTGATCTACATCTGGTGGCCGTGGGAGTACTCCCCGGGCAGCGGCGGCGACAAGTGGTACACGCCCCTGCTCGGCGTCACCCTCGGCGTGGCCCTGCTCGGCATCGGCTTCGGCATCCTGACCTGGGGCAAGAAGCTGCTGCCGAAGGAGGTCTCGATCCAGGACCGGCACGAGGGTGCCGTCGCCTCGGACGACCGGATCATCACCGGCCAGACCATGCTCTACATGGCCGACGAGCTGGGCGTGAAGCGCCGGCCGCTGCTCGGCATCTCGCTGCTGGCCGGTCTCGCGCCGGTCGGCGCGGTCGCCGCGGCGCCCCTGGTCGGCGGCCTGATCTCCCAGCCGCACAAGAACAACCAGATGTTCAGGACGGGCTTCGCCCCGACCGAGAGCGGCGAGAAGATCCGCCTGGTCCGCGAGGACGGCCGGCCGGTCCGCCCGGCGGACGTCAGCGCGGGCGGCCAGATCACCGTCTTCCCCGGCATCGACCACGGCGTGAGCAACCTGCACGCGGACTCGCCGACCCTGCTGATCCACCTGCGGGACTCCGACGCGCAGAAGTCGCGCCAGGCCAACGAGCGTGAGCAGCACGGCGACTACATGTGGGGCAACTACGCCGCGTTCTCCAAGATCTGCACGCACGCCGGTTGCCCGGCGAGCCTGTACGAGCAGCAGACCAACCGCCTGCTCTGCCCGTGCCACCAGTCGCAGTTCCTGATCACCGACAACGCCCGGCCCATCTTCGGCCCGGCCAGCCGACGGCTGCCGCAGCTGCCGATCGAGGTGGACTCCGAGGGCTACTTCGTGGCCAAGTCCGACTACACCGAGACCGTCGGGCCCGACTTCTGGGAGCGGCCGTGAAGCGGCGCAAGTTTGACAAGGCAGCAGTCCCGGGGAACGTCGCCCGGGGGGTGGACGACCGCTTCCAGGTGGCCACCCCGCTGCGCCGGCTGCTGAACAAGGTCTTCCCGGACCACTGGTCGTTCCTGCTCGGCGAGATCGCGCTGTTCTCGTTCGTCGTCCTGCTGCTGACCGGCGTCTTCCTGACCTTCTTCTACGAGCCGGCGATGACCGAGGTCGTCTACAACGGCAGCTACGCCCCGCTGCGGGGCACGCCGATGTCGGCCGCGTACGCCTCCAGCCTGGACATCTCGTTCGACGTCCGCGGTGGCCTGATCATGCGGCAGATGCACCACTGGTCGGCGCTGCTGTTCATGGCCGCCATCGTGGTGCACATGCTCCGGGTCTTCTTCACCGGCGCGTTCCGCAAGCCGCGTGAGACCAACTGGATCATCGGCTCGCTGCTGTTCTGGGTCGGCTTCCTCGCCGGCTTCACCGGCTACTCGCTGCCGGACGACGGCCTCTCCGGCACCGGCCTGCGGATCGCCTCGGCGATCATGCTCTCCATCCCGGTGATCGGCTCCTGGGTCACCTCGTCGGTCTTCGGCGGGGAGTTCCCGGGCACGATCATCATCAGCCGGTTCTACATCGCCCACGTGCTGCTCGTCCCGGGCCTGCTGCTCGCGCTGATCGGCGCCCACCTGGGCCTGGTATTCAAGCAGAAGCACACCCAGTGGCCCGGCCCCGGCCGGACCAACGGCAACGTGGTCGGCGAGCGGATGTTCCCCCGCTACGCGATCAAGCAGGGCGGCTTCTTCATGGTCGTCTTCGGCGTGATCGCGCTGATGGGCGGCCTGTTCCAGATCAACCCGATCTGGCTGTTCGGCCCGTACGAGGCGTGGGTGGTCTCGGCCGCCAGCCAGCCCGACTGGTACGTCATGTTCCTCGACGGCTCGACCCGCCTGATGCCCAACTGGGAGATCAACATCCCGATCGGCGACGGGTACGTGATCCCGCCGCTGTTCTGGCCGACGGTCGTGCTGCCGGGCATCCTGGTCGGCCTGTCGACGCTCTACCCGTTCCTGGAGGCCCGGCGCCTCAAGGACACCAGGAGCCACAACCTGCTCCAGCGTCCCCGGGACGTGCCGGCCCGGACCGGCCTGGGCGCCATGGCGCTGGCGTTCTTCGTCGTGCTGACCCTCTCCGGCGCCAACGACGTCATCGCCGACAAGTTCCAGATCAGCCTGAACGCGATGACCTGGGCCGGCCGCATCGGCCTGCTGGTGCTGCCGCCGCTGGCGTACTACGTCACCTACCGGATCTGCCTGGGTCTCCAGCAGCACGACCGGGAGGTGCTCGCCCACGGTGTCGAGACCGGCATCATCCGGCGCCTGCCGGACGGCCGGTTCGAAGAGGTGCACCAGCCGCTCGTGGCGGCCGACGGGCACGGCGACGGCCACGGCGCGCTGCCGTACGCCGGCTGGGTCGTGCCGAAGAAGATGAACCGGCTCGGTGCCCTCGGCCCGGCCATCCGGGGCTTCTTCTACCCGATCGAGAAGCCGGCCGAGGCGCCGGTCTCGCCGGGGCACCCGCCGGTCGAGCCCCGACCGGAACGGGAGGAGATCGGCAGCGGCGAGAGCCGCCGCTGACCCCGCGACACCTCGACGTGGCGCCCACCGGAGTCCTCCGGCGGGCGCCACGTCCGTTTCCGCCCCCGACGGTCCGACACGGGCGTGTCGGTCGGTCGCCTCCCCGACGGGGGATCGCAGGAATAACCCCGGTCAGCCGGGTATCCGTGCGATCCAACGTCTCAAGGGGGGGAAGCATGTTGGGTATCAAACGCCTCGGCCTGCTGGCCGCGCTGGTGCTGGTGGGGATCGCGCCGGCCGCGGCGGCACAGGCCGCGGTGCAGCCGTCACAGCAGGACACCCAGTACCTGCAGGCCGTGCACCAGGTGAATCTGTTCGAGATCACCGCGGGTGACCTGGCCCAGCAGAAGGGCCAGAGCCAGGGGGTCAAGGACCTGGGCGCCCGGCTCAAGACGGACCACACCCAGCTCGACCAGACGGTGCAGCAGACCGCGTCGCAGCTGGGCGTGGAGTTGCCGAGTGAGCCCACCGCGGATCAGCAGTCCGTCATCGACCAGCTGAACAACGCCAGCGGCGAGGAGTTCGACCGGCTCTGGGTGACCAGCGAGCTGGCCGGCCACGTCCAGGCCATCCAGGCCACCCAGACGGAGATCTCGCAGGGCTCCGAGCAGTCGGTGGTCCAGCTGGCCCAGACCGCCCTGCCGACGCTGCAGGCGCACTACGACGCGCTGGTGCAGCTGGCGGAGCAGCTGGGCATCCCGGTGCCGCAGACCAGCGCCAGCGGTACCCCGAGCCCGGGCGGCACGACGCCGGCTCCGGGCGGCACCACCGAGACCCCGGCTCCGGGCGGCACCACCGAGTCGCCGGCTCCGGGTGGCACCGAGGAGGCGCCGGCTCCCACGCAGAGCTGACGTCCGCGCGCCACGACGGCCGGTCCATCCCCAGGGGTGGGCCGGCCGTTCGGCGTACCGCCCCGGCCGCCACCTGCCTCGCTCCGCCGGCGGCGCCCGGCGTCCGCGTCAGTCGGCGTTCGCGAGGCCGATCGCGAAGGCCTCCTCCAGATCGTGCTGGGAGTACGCCCGGAAGGCGATGTGCGACTCGGTGTTGAGCACCCCGGGCACCTTGGAGATGCTGCCGGCGATCACCTGCGCGATCTGCTCGAACTCCCGGACCCGGACCATCGCGATCAGGTCGACGTGGCCCGCCACCGAGTAGACCTCGCTGACGCCGGGCAGGTTGGCCAGGTTCTCGGCCACCTCGGGGATCGAGTCGGTGGCGCAGTCGATCAGCACGATCGCGGTGATCACGGGACATTTCTCCGTTCGTCGGCGTCGTCGCCCATGCTAGAGGCTTCCCCGGCCCGGGGACGGCGGTGTGCCGGGGACGGTGAGGGCGGTGCCGGCGCGTACCGCGTCGCGCAGGTGCTCGCCGGGGCCGACGGTGGCGCCGGGCCAGACGACTGCCCGCTCCACGTCGCCGTGCACGACGGCGCCCGCGCCGACCACCGCCGAGCGGCAGCGGCCCGTCACCGTGGCCGTCGGGTCCACCAGGTTGCCGCCGCCGGCCGCGTGCAGGTTGGCCGCCAGGTAGTCGGCCGGGGTGCCGGTGTCGTAGAAGGTGCCGGGGTACGGCACGACGGTCAGCGCGCCGGCCGCCTCCGCCGGCCGCCAGAGCGCCCGGACGAGGTCGCCGAACCCGACCGGCAGGCCCCGCACCAGCCGCCACGGCAGCAGCGAGAAACCGGTGAAGACGTGGCCGTCGAAGGTGCCCGGTGCCGCCGGGTCAGGGGCGGGCTGGCCGAGCAGGCGTACGGAGTCGCCGTCCCAGTCGTGCAGCAGCGCGGCGATGTCGGGGCCCGGGGGACGGGCCGGGTCGGCGAGGTAGGCGTCGGCGTTGCCGACCAGCACCCCGCGCCCGGCGATCCAGTCCCGCAGGTTCGCCACGCCGCCGGCGGTGCCGAGCGGGTCGCCCGGCTCGACCGAGAGGTGGGCGCGGTCCCCGACGTGGTCGACGACCTGGTCGCCGAGGTAGCAGGCGTTGACGGCGACCCGGTCGGGCCCGACCAGGCCGAGCCCGGCCAGCCGGTGCAGCGCCCGGTCGAGCAGCGGCACGTTGCCGACCGGGCAGAGCGCCTTGGGCAGCCGCTCGGTCAGCGGCCGCAGCCGGGTGCCCTCGCCGGCGGCGAGCACCACCGCGCAGACCTCAGCCCGGGCGACTGCCGGGCCGTGGCCGGTCCTGGCGGTGGGGTCCGGGACGCGGCCGGTTCCGGTGGCGGCTGCCGGGCTACGACCGGCCTCGGTGGCGGCTGCCGGGCCGCGCTCGCCGGGGGCTGCGGTCACGGCTTCTTGTCGGGCACCGGTGGCGGGAACTGCCCGGCCAGCGGCCCGATGTCGTAGTACGCGAGCAGCCGGGCCGTCGGCCAGGTCAGCTTGGGCAGGTCGTCCAGCGGGTGCCAGGCGGCCTCGTAGACCTCGGCCCCGTCGACCTTCAACTCGGTGCTCGACGCCGGTACCTCGGCGGTGAACACGACGTCCACCCAGCCCTTGGCGTGCACCACGGCGTTCGGCACGGCGGGGCTCAACTGCCGGGGCGACAGCCGGATGCCGGACTCCTCGTGCAGCTCCCGGGCGGCGCCCACCACCGGCGCCTCGCCCTTCTGCAACAGGCCGGCCGGCAGCCCCCAGCCCCTACCGGGCGGCTGACGCAGCAGCAGCAGCCGGCCCGCGCCCTCCGCCTCGCTGTCCCGGACCAGGGTGACCGCGCCGACGATGTACTTCGGCACGGCCAGCCGGACCAGGCGGCGGCGTACCGGCAGTGGCAGCCGGTAGAAGACCTGGTAGGCGACGGCTCGACCGGTGGCGCGCGAGCGGGGGATCATGCGTCCAGGCTAGTGGCCGCGAGGAGCGTTCGGACCACCCGGGCCCGGGGCGGTCACTGCCGGTGGTCCACCAGGTCGATGAGCTGGCGTACGACCGTGTCCGGTTCGATCACCCGGTCGAAGACCGCGACCAGCAGCGTCTCCAGGTCGGGGTAGCCCAACTCCTCCGACAGCCGCAGCAGCGGCAGGTCGCTGGCGAGGCCCCGGTCGTGCTTGCGCAGGGCCAGCCCGATGGTGGCCCGGCCGAGGCGGACCTTGTCGGTGATGGAGATGCCGGGCTCGGTGTGCTCGGCGAACCACCGGCTGATCTGCATCTGCGCCTGCGGCGACTTGACGAAGCCGAGCCACTCCCGGCGGGGGCCACGCGGGGCGGCGTCGGCGTCGAAGCCGTTCGCCGCGTCGGTCTCGGTGAAGATCTCCACCACGTCGCCCTCGTCCAGTTCGGAGGAGAGCGGGGCCAGCCGGCCGTTGATCCGCGCCGCGAGGCAGTGGTCGCCCCGCGCGGTGCCCAACTCGTACGCGAGGTCCACCGGGGTCGCCCCGGCGGGCAGCACGACCTGTCGCCCGTCGGCGAAGACCTGGATCTGCGCCTCGGCGAGGTCGCAACGCAGCGACTCGAGGAACTGGGCCGGGTCGGCCGCGTCCTGCTCCCAGTCGAGCACCCGACGCAGCCAGTCGAGCTGCTCCGCCCGGGCCGTGCCGCCGCCGGAACGCGGGAAACGGAAGTCGGCGGCGACCCCGTACTCCGCCGAGCGGTGCATCTCCACGGTGCGGATCAGCACCTCCACGGTGCGGTTCCTGGGCCCGCAGACGGTGGTGTGCAGCGAGCGGTAGAGGTTGTTCTTGGGGGAGGCGATGAAGTCCTTGAACCGGCCGGGGACCGGCCGCCACACGCCGTGGACCGCGCCGAGCGCCGCATAGCAGTCGGTCGCCGGGCCGTCCACCACGATCACGATGCGGGGCAGGTCGAAGGGGGCGCTGTGGCCACCGGCCACGGTGTCCTTCCAGATCGAGTAGAGGTGCCGGGAGCGGGGGGTCACCGCCGCGTCCACCCGGCTGCGGCGCAGGGCCGACTTCGCGTGGGTGACCACCTCGTCGAGGTACGCGTCCCAGCCGGGCCGGTCGTGCACGTGCCGGGCGATCCGGGCGTGCTCGTCGGGCTCCAGGTGCAGCAGCACCACGTCGTCGAGTTCGCGCTTGAGCGTCTGGATGCCGAGCCGGTCGCAGAGCGGGACCAGCACCTCCTGCGTCTTGCGGGCGATCCGCTCCCGGGACGCCGCGGACCGGACGCCCAGGGTGCGCATGTTGTGCAGCCGGTCGGCCAACTTGATGATCAGGACCCGGACGTCCTTGCCGGCCGCGATGATCATCTTGCGGATCGTCTCGGCCTCGGCGGCCTTGCCGTAGAAGGCCTTGTCGAACTTGGTCACCCCGTCGACCAGATGCGCCACCTCCGGCCCGAAGTCCTCGGCGAGCGCCTGGAGGGTGTAGCGGGTGTCCTCCACGGTGTCGTGCAGCAGCGCGGCGACCAGGGTGATGGCGTCCATGCCGATCTCGGCGCAGATCTGGGCGACCGCCAGCGGGTGCGTGATGTAGGGCTCGCCGCTCTTGCGGAACTGCCCGCGGTGCATGTTCTCCGCGATGGTGTAGGCCCGGCGCAGCACGGAGGGCTCGGTGCCGGGATGGATCGTCCGGTGGGTCCGGACGAGTTGGCTGACCGGGTCGGTGTCGGCGGTGGGCCAGCTCAGCAGCGAGCGCAGCCGGCGGGCCAGCGGCAGCTCGCCCGGTTGGGTCGGAAGCGCGCCCCCCAGGGCGGCGCCGCGTCCGGCGTCGACGTCCACGTGGGACACCTCCTCACCCCGGCTCCGCGGCCGCCGACACCCGGCAACCGGGAGCAGGCCCACGAAACGGGCAGGACTGCACTTCTCTAACAGCCTAAGGGAGTGGAGGTAGTCCGATCGGTCACTTGGTCATGGGCGTTCGGTCGAGCTTTGGTGGGAAGCGGCGTTCTCGGCCTTGCGCAGCAGGTCGCGGAAGCGGGCCGCACCGGCCACCGGGGACGCCCACCCGGACGACATCTCCACCAGCCTGGTCTCCGGTCGCTCCAACCAGGACAGGATGCGTTCGGTCTCCTCGGCCGAGGCGCGCGGGACCGGGCCGTGGCCGGGCGGGACGGTCTCGGCGGTCGCCCGGATCGCGGCGATCGTCGGTCGGGGGTGGACGCCGGGGGGTGAGACCCCCGCCCCGGCCAGCCGGCCGTGCCGCACCAGCGCCAGCTCCCAGCCGCCGCGGGCCGCCGGACGCGCGGCGGCCAGCTCGGCGATCCCGGTCAGCGCCGTCAGCCGTTGCATCCGCACGGTCGCCCGCAGCACCGCCGCCAGCCGGGACCGGGCCACCGCCGCCTCCTCGTAGCGCTGGGCGTCCGAGAGCGTGTCGATCCGGGCGAGCAGGGCGTCGACCACCCGCTGCGGGTCGCTGGCGGTGGCGGTGCGGAACGGCGCGACCGCGCGGGCGTCGTACTCCTCTGGGGAGATCCGGTGCTCGCAGGGCGCCGGGCAGCGACCCAGCTCGGCCAGCGCGCAGGCCGGCGTGACCGTGCGCAGCGAGAGCCGGTGGGTGCACTGGCGCAGCGGCACGGCGTCGTGGAAACCGGCGGCGGCCAGCTCCGCCGCCCGACGGGAACTGAACGGCCCGAGGTAGGCGGCGTCGCCGGGGGAGATGGCCCGGACCACCGACAGCCGGGGGTACGGCCCGTCGGTCAGCTTCAGCCAGAGCACCCGCTCCGGGAACTTCGACCGCCGGTTGTACGGCGGGGCGTGCGCCCCGATGAGCCGCAGCTCGCGGACCTCCGCCTCCAGCGAGTGGGCGCACTCCACCGCCTCCACCCGCTCCGCGGCGGCGAGCATCTCGGAGATGCGGGCCCGCTTCTCCGCCGCCGTGAAGTAGCTGCGCACCCGGGTGGCGATGTCGCCGGAGGTGCCGACGTAGAGCGGCCGGTCGTCGGCGGCCCGGAAGATGTAGACCCCCGGCGCCTTGGGCAGGCCCTCGGCCAGGTGCCGCTTGCGCCGCTGGGTGGGGGTGACCGCCCGGGCGAACTCGATGGCGTCGCCGACGGTGTCGACCCGGTGCCCGCCCAGCCGGGCGATCAGCCCGTGCAGCACGTCGACGGTGGCCTTGGCGTCGTCGAGGGCCCGGTGGGTCGGCTGGGTGGCGGTGCGGAAGTAGGCCGCGAGGGTGCCGAGCTTGCGGTTGGGCACCTCGTCGCGGGTGAGCACCCGGCGGGCCAGCGCGGCGGTGTCGAGGACCCGCGGGTTGGGCCAGCGGTAGCCGTGCTTCGCGCACGCGGCCTTGAGGAAGCCCACGTCGTAGGGGGCGTTGTGGGCGACCAGCACGGCGTCGGTGATGAACTCCAGGAAGCTCGGCAGCACCTGCTCGATCGGCGGGGCCGGCACCAGCATGGCCTGGGTGATGCCGGTGAGCACGGTGATGAACGGGGGGATGGGCACGCCGGGGTTGACCAGGGTGGCCAGCACGCCCAGCTCCTCGCCGCCGCGCACCTTGACCGCGCCGATCTCGGTGATCCCGCCGCCGTCCGGCGCGCCGCCGGTGGTCTCCAGGTCGACCACCACGAACGTCGTCGCGTACAGCGGCAGCGCCGGGTCGACCCCGCCCGCGCCGGGGTCGAAACCGGCCAGCGGCTCCTGGACGTACTCGGTCTGTGCCATCGGCGGCACGCTAACGGTCCGGTCCGACACTCCCGTCCCAACGGCATCAGACGTCACCACCGGTCTAGGATGAGAGATCGGCTCACTCACCGGGCGGTGGGCCCGGTCGCGGTGGGAGACTTGCCACATGCCCCTCACCGAGCCGCACGACGACCACCTCCGGCAGGAGGATCCGGTCGACGCTGCGCGCGACCCCGGTGAGGGCACCCTCGCCGGGACCACCCCGCCCGGCGCGGCGGCCGCCGCGGCTTCGGCGCCCGAGTCCGAGGCGTCCGATTTTGCAGCGCCCGAGCCTGCGGCGTCGGCTTCCGAGCCTGAGGCGCCTGCGCCTGAGGCGTCGGCTTCCGAGCCTGAGACGTCTGCGTCGGCGTCCGAGCCTGAGGCGGCGGCGCCCGAGCCGGAGCCCGTGCTGCCCGAGGCGGTCAGGCAGCGCATCGTGGCGCTCACCGCGACGGTGCTGCCCGGGCTGCCCGCCGACGAGGTGCCGGTCCCGCTGCGCCGGGTCGCCAAGTTCGCCCCCAACCGCCGGGCCCGGCTCGGCGCCCCGGCCATCGCCGCCCAGCTCACCGCGGACCCGCTGTTCCGCCAACGGATCACCGCCCGGGTCCTCGCCGACACCGGCGACCTGGGCGCCGCCGTGCTGGAGGGCACCGCGCCGGCCGCCGCCGACCCGGTCGAGGTGGCCGCGCTGGCCTACCTGGCCCGCCCCCGGGGCTGGCGGGAGCTGATCGAGGCCAGCGGCGCGGCGGTCCGCGCCGAGGCCGACAGCGCGGTGGTCGCCGAGC
This sequence comes from Micromonospora sp. AMSO12t, assembly GCF_008806585.1. Classification (NCBI taxonomy): domain Bacteria; kingdom Bacillati; phylum Actinomycetota; class Actinomycetes; order Micromonosporales; family Micromonosporaceae; genus Micromonospora; species Micromonospora sp. AMSO12t. The sequence continues at coordinate 12,434 of NZ_WAAS01000065.1, read as the reverse complement.
TGGTCCGCGAGGCCGAGCAGCGGGCCACCCGCGCCGAGCACGACCGGGCGGTGGCCCGGGTCGAGGCGGAGAAGCTCCGCGACGAGCTGGCCCGGGTCCGCGAGGAGCTCGGCCAGCTGCGCGAGGAGAGCCGGCAGCTGACCCGGTCGCTGCGCGAGACGCAGGCCCGCGAGCGCAAGGCCACCGAACTGCTCGCCACCGAGCGGGGGCGGGCCGCCCGCGCGACGGCGGACGCCGACGCCGAGCTGCGCCGGGTGCGGGCCCGGCTGGCCGAGGCGGAGGCGGCGGCGGGGGTCGCCCGGGCCAGCGCCAAGGAGGCCCGCTCGGTCGACGACGCCCGGCTCTGGCTGCTGCTGGAGACCATCGGGCAGGCCGCCGTCGGGCTGCGCCGCGAGCTGGCGCTCGACCCGGTCGACAAGCTGCCCGCGGACTTCGTCGCCGACGCCTTCGCCGACCAGACCGCCGCCCCGGCCGCCGGCGCCGCGACGCGCGCCCGGGACACCGACGACCCGGCCCGCCTCGACCAGCTGCTCGCCCTGCCCCGGGCGCACCTCGTCGTCGACGGCTACAACGTGACCAAGCGCGGCTTCGGCGAGATGTCCCTGGAACAGCAGCGCAAGCGGCTGATCACCGGCCTGGGCGGGATCGCCGCGCAGACCGGCGACGAGGTCACGGTGGTCTTCGACGGCGCCGAACGGATGCACGGCCTGCCGCCGGCGCCGCGCGGCGTTCGGGTGCTCTTCTCCCGCAAGGGGGAGACCGCCGACGAGCTGATCCGGCGCCTGGTGCGCGCCGAGCCGCCGGGACGGCCGGTGGTCGTGGTCTCCTCCGACCGGGAGGTCGCCGACGGCGTACGCCGGCACGGGGCGTACCCGCTCGGTGCCGACTCGCTGCTGCGCCGCCTGGCCCGCTCCTGATCGGGGTGCTTGATCGCTTTCGGGCCGTCCGCGACCGGTTGTCCCTTTTCTGTCGTACCCCTTGCCTACCGTCGTGGTGACGGACGGTGCTCGGGCGGCGACGGTGACGCCGCGCCGGTCACCGCAGCGCATCAGGAGGCGAGATGCTCATCGACTGCGCGGGGTGCGGTATCCGGGGGACCGGCTGCGGCGACTGCCTGGTGACCGCCCTGCTCGACGATTCGTCCCCGGCCGCCGGGCTGGACGGCGCGGAGGCCCGGGCCATCGAGGTGTTCGCCCGGGCCGGGTTCGAGGTGGAGGTCCTGCCCGCTCCCGGGCCGGCCGGGCGGCGCACCCGACGCCGCCGCGTCGCGTGACGGGCCACGGCCGGTGCCCCGACGACGCCCGTCCCCCGGGCCGGTGGCTCGGGGAACGGGCGTCGGTGACGACGGTCAGCGGGACGGGTCCCGGTTGAACAGCTTCTTCGACCAGAGATAGCCGACCAGCGCGATGGCGGCGCACCAGGCCGCCGCGAGCGCGGCGTTCGTCCCCACCGGCCCGCCGGTCAACAGGCCGCGCAGGGTCTCGATGATGGGGGTGAAGGGCTGATACTCGGCGAACTGCCGCAGCCCGTCGGGCATCGAGTCGGTGGGCACGAACCCGCTGCCGATGAAGGGCAGGTAGGTCAGCGGCATGGGGAGGTTGCTCGCCGTCTCGACGCTCTTGGAGACCAGCCCCAGCGCGACCGAGAGCCAGATGAAGGCGAAGGCGGTCATGACCAGCACGCCGGCGGCCGCCAGCCAGGCCAGCGCCCCCGTCGTGGGCCGGAATCCGATCAGCAGGGCGACCCCGGTGACCATCGCCAGGCCGAGCATGCTCTGCGCCAGGCTGGCCAGCACGTGGCCGGTCAGCACCGACGCCCGGGCGATCGCCATGGTCCGGAAGCGGGCGATGATGCCCTCGGTCATGTCCATCGCGACCGACACCGCCGTCCCGGTGGCCGCCAGGCCGGCGGTCATCAGCAGGATCCCCGGGGTGACGTAGTTGACGTAGTCGCCCCGGTCGCCCGCACCGCCGCCCAGCCCGGCGCCGAGGGTGCCGCCGAAGACGTAGACGAACAACAGCAGCAGCATGACGGGCATGCCGACGAGCAGCACCGTCATCGACGGGTAGCGCACCCAGCGGCGCAGGTTGCGGCGCAGCATCGTGCCGGAGTCGCGGACGGCGTACGTCACAGTGCTCATCGGGGGGTTCCCACCTTCTCGGGCTGGCCGGTGAGGGCCAGGAAGACGTCGTCGAGATCGGGCGTGTGCACCGACAGCGACTCCACGGCGATCGACTCGCTGTCCAACAGGTCGAGCAGGTCCCGCAGCGACCGGACCCCGCCGTCGCCGGGCACGTGCAGGGTGAGCTCGGCGGCGTCGCGGGACTGCCCGGGCAGCACCCGGACGGCCGTGTCGAACGCGGCCCGGTCGGCGAAACGCAGGCTGACGTGCCCGCCGGGGACGAGCCGCTTGAGCTCCGCCGGGCTGCCCTCCGCCACCAGGCGGCCGTGGTCGAGCACGGCGATCCGGTCGGCGAGCTGGTCCGCCTCCTCCAGGTACTGGGTGGTGAGGAGGATGGTGACGCCGTCCGCCACCAGGTCCCGGACGATCTGCCACATGGCCTGCCGGCTGCGCGGGTCGAGCCCCGTGGTGGGCTCGTCGAGGAAGACGACGCGGGGGCGGCCGACCAGACCCATGGCCAGGTCGAGTCGCCGGCGCATCCCGCCGGAGTAGCTGCCGGCGGGCTTGCCGGCCGCCTCGACCAGGTCGAACATCCTGAGCAGGCCCCGCGCGCGCTGCCGTCCCTCCGCCCGGGGCAGGTGGTGCAGGTCGGCCATGAGCCGCAGGTTCTCCTCGCCGGTGAGCAGTCCGTCGACGGCGGAGAACTGGCCGGTCACGCCGATCGCGGCGCGTACCGCGTCGGGCTCCCGCGTGACGTCGTGACCGGCCACCCGCGCCTCGCCGGAGTCGGCGCGGATCAGGGTGGACAGGATCTGCACGGTGGTGGTCTTGCCGGCGCCGTTGGGGCCGAGCAGGGCGAAGATCGTCCCTGCGGCGACGGTGAGGTCGATCCCGTCGAGCACCACGTGGTCGCCGAAGGACTTCCGGAGGGCGGTGACCGTGATGGCCGCCGGGGCCGAGCTGGGTGGCATGTCTTCTCCTTCACGCCGGCCGTCGGGCCGGTCGGGGCGGGCCGGCCGTCGAGGCCGGTCGGGCGGGCGGAGCGGTGGTTCAGCAGCGGCGGATCACGATGTCGCCGAAGGAGGTCCGGGCGGTCACCCGCACGGCGCCCTCGGGCTCGCCGGGCGGTTCGTACGCCTCGAGGTGGTTGTCCACGCGGCCGAGCTGGGTGTGCAGGTCGAGCAGGGCGGCGGTGCCGGAGCGGACGCCGATGTCGAGCCCGCCGGTCGCGGTGCGGACCGACACCGTGCCCGCCGAGACCTCGCCGATGCGGATGTCGCCGTTGGCGGCCGTGGCGGTGACCGGACCGTGCGCCCGGTCCACGGTGGTCTCGCCGTTGGCGGCCTTCACCCGCACCTCGCCGGTGACCGTGCCGAGCCAGCTGTCGCCGTTGGAGTTCTTGACCACGGCGTCGCCGTCGACCTGCTGCACCTGGATCCGTCCTGACCCGGTGCTGATCCGGGCCGCACCGGCCACCTGCCCGACGCGGACGCCGCCGGCGGAGGTGTCGAGGTCGACGTCGGCGGTCTGCTCCAGCTGGATGTCGCCGGTCGCGATCCGGACCCGGCAGCTGCCGAGCCGGCCGCTGCCGCGGAACGCCGCCACGGAGGCGTCGCCGTGCAGGTGCGAGCCGGTGGGCAACCCGATCGTCACGTCGACCGAGCCGGGCTTGCCGAACAGCCCGAACCCGCGCTGCCGGGGCGACCTGACGACGAGCCGGCCGTCGGCGTACTCCACCCGGGTCTGTTCGGCGGCCCGTACGTCGGCTTCGGTGGCGGCGTTGCTCGGGCGGACCTCGACGTGCGTGTCGGTGCGGTCGGTGGCGGTGAGCTGGACGTCACCGACGACGAGGTCGACGGTGGCCGAGATGGGGGTCGGGGTGTCGAATGTGGGCACGGCGCAGTCCCTTCTGGCGGGTGGACGTCCCGGAGCGGGACGGTTGGTCGGAGGCGTGCGGCGGACCGGCGGGCGGCTCAGCGGGCCCAGCCGGTGTAGCGCTCCCCGCTGAACGGGGCGCGTCGCTGCGGCTGCCGGCCCGCCCCGCTGGACGCCACCGCGGCCGTGGCCGCCCGGACCAGCCAGGCGTTGACCGAGAGGCCGTCGCGGGCGGCCGCCTCCTCGATGCGGCTCTTGAGGTGTTCGGAGAGGCGGAAGCTGATCCGCGAGGTGGCGCCCTCCTCGGCGTCCGCCGCCGGCGGGACGGCCGGCTCGGGGGCCCCGGCCTCGCCCGGCAGCTCCGGGCCGGCCGGTGGTGGCGTCACGACGAAGCTCGGCTCCCGCCCGCGCAGGCGCAGCTCGACCGACCCGGGGGCCAGGTCGCGGGTGATCTCGGCCGCCGCCGCGGTCAGCGCGTCCAGGAGCGCCAGCCGGAGCGCCGAGTCGAGCGGCCCCGCCAGTCGCTCGGCGAGTGCGCGGGCCTCGTCGCCGCCGAGTTCGGCGACGCCGGCCAGTTCCTGCCGGAGGTTGTCGACATACGACGTCAGGTCCATGACGTCACTATGGCATCAAGATGACGTCATGGCAAGCCGTAATGACTTCGGATGGCGTCATGATGGCAATCGGTGACGTCAGGAGGTGGATCCGCCGCCGGGACGTGGCCTGCCGGGCCGCGCGGGCGGCGGCGCGGCGGGCAATAGGATGGGCGGTCACGGCGGAGGGAGCGGCGGCATGACGCGGGTACGGATGCGCACTGCTCGCGACGACGCGGCGCCAGGACGGCTGCGGTGACCCCGCGCGGCTGGGCGCTGCTGACCCTCGCCGGGCTGACCCTCGCCCTCCTCGTCGCGGCGGCGCTGCTGATCCCGTGGCACCGGCCGCCGGCCCCCCGGGCCGATCAGCTCGCCGCGCTGGGCGACCTCCCCGCCGAGCAGGTGGCCCGCAGCCGGGAGTTCCGCTCCGCGCTGCGCCCCGCCGGCTGGGTCGCCATCGCGATTGGCCTGCTGGTGGCCCTGCTGCTCGGCCTGACCCCGCTGGGCAGCCGGCTCGTCGAGCTGGCCGGGCGCCCGTTCGGCGACCACTGGGCCGCCCAGGCCGTCCTCGGCGGGCTCGCCGTGGTGCTCGTCGCCGACCTGGTGACCCTCCCGTTCGCCGCCTGGCGGCAGGCCGTGCTCACCCGCTACGGACTGAGCACCAACGGCTGGAGCGGCTGGACCGCCGACCTGCTCAAGTCGTACGCCGTCAGCGCCGTCATCGGAGCGGTGGCGCTGCTCGGCTTCTACACCGTCGTTCGGCTGTCGCCGCGCTGGTGGTGGGCGTTCGGCGCGGCCGGCGCGGCGACCCTGGTGGTGCTGCTCTCCTTCGTGCTGCCGGTGCTCGTGGAACCGGTCTTCAACAGGTTCACCCCGATGGAACAGGGCCCGCTGCGCACCGAGCTGACGCAGCTGGCGGCCCGGGACGGGGTCCCGGTGCGCGACGTGCTGGTCGCCGACGCCTCGCGCCGCACCCGGGCGGTCAACGCGTACGTCTCCGGGCTCGGGCCGACCCGGCGGGTGGTGGTCTACGACACGCTGCTGCGCGAGGCGACGCCGGCCGAGGTGACCGCCGTGGTGGCCCACGAGCTGGGGCACGCCAAGGACCGGGACGTCGCGGTCGGCACGCTGACCGGTGCGCTGGGCGCCGCCGCCGCGGTGGTCGCGCTCTACCTGCTCGGCTCCGCCGGCCCGCTGCTGCGGCTGGCCGGCGTCGACTCGGTCGCCCAGCCGCGCGCGTTCCCCCTGCTGGTGGCCCTGGTGACGGTGGCCGGGCTGGTCTCCGCGCCGGCGCAGGCGCTGATGTCGCGGCGGGTGGAGGCGCGCGCCGACGCGCACGCGCTCGCGTTGACCGGCGACCCGGCCGCCTTCGAGGCGATGCAGCGGCGGCTCGCCGGCATCAACCTCGCCGACCCCGATCCGCCACGCTGGGAGTACCTCTACTCCGCCACGCACCCGTCCACGGTCGAGCGGATGGCCGCCGCCCGCGCCCACGCCAGGGAGGCCGGCCGATGAGCCGTACGCTGCTGATCACCAACGACTTCCCGCCGCGCCCCGGCGGGATCCAGTCCTTCGTGCACAACCTCGCGGTGCGCCAGCCCGCCGGCTCGGTGGTCGTCTACGCCTCGACGTGGCGGGGCGCGGAGAAGTTCGACGCCGACCAGCCGTTCGAGGTGGTCCGGGACCGCACGCGGGTGCTGCTGCCCACGCCGCTCGTGGCCCGCCGGGCCGCCCGCCTGGCGCGCGCGTACGACTGCGACACGGTGTGGTTCGGCGCGGCGGCCCCCCTCGGGCTGCTCGCCGCGGGCCTGCGCCGCCGGACGGGCATCCGCCGGGCGGTGGCGCTGACCCACGGGCACGAGGTCGGCTGGGCCGCGCTGCCGGCCGCCCGGGCCGCGTTGCGGCGAATCGGGCGCGGCGTCGACGTGACGACCTACCTGGGCGAGTACACCCGGGTGCGGCTGGAGCGGGCGCTGCACGGGGTGACCGAGCTGCACCGGCTCGCCCCCGGGGTGGACGTGGACGCCTACCACCCGTCGGTCGACGGCGAACCGGTCCGGCTCCGGCTCGGGCTGGCCGACCGCCCGGTGGTGGTCTGCGTGTCCCGGCTGGTGCCGCGCAAGGGGCAGGACATGCTGATCCGGGCGATGCCCGAGATCCGCCGCCGGGTGCCCGACGCCGCGCTGCTCGTGGTCGGAGGCGGGCCCTACCGGGCCACGTTGGAGAAGCTGGCCCGCCAGACGGGCGTCGATCGGGACGTGGTCTTCACCGGCTCGGTGCCGTCGGCCGAGCTGCCGGCCCACTACGCCGCCGGCGACGTCTACGCCATGCCCTGCCGCACCCGCAACCGGGGTCTGGACGTCGAGGGGCTCGGGATCGTCTACCTGGAGGCCTCCGCGACCGGCCTGCCGGTGGTCGCCGGCGACTCCGGTGGCGCGCCGGACGCGGTCCGCGAGGGCGAGACCGGTTTCGTGGTCCGTGGCCGCGACGTCGCCCAGCTCGCCGACCGGGTGGCCACGCTGCTCGCCGACCGGGACCTGGCCCGCCAGTTCGGCGCGGCCGGTCGCGCGTGGGTGGAGCGGGAGTGGCGCTGGGAGGCGCAGGCGCAGCGGATGGCCGCCCTGCTCGCCGGCTGACGGCGCCGCGGTCTCAGCGCAGGCGGGCCAGGACGCGCTCGGCGGAGTCCGGGCGGCCGAAGTGCCAGCCCTGGCCGGCGTCGCAGTCGATCGCCCGCAGCCGCTCCGCCTGCCCGGCGGTCTCCACGCCCTCGGCGGTGACGGTCAGATCCAGCGCGTGCGCCAGCGAGACGAGCGAGGCGAGGATCCGCTCGTCGGCCCGGGCCTCCGGCGCCCGCAGCCCGGCCACGAACTCCCCGGCCACCTTCAGCTCGGTCACCGGCAGGTTCCGCAGGTACGCCAGGTTGCAGTAGCCGGTGCCGAAGTCGTCGATGGCGATCCGGACGCCGAGGTCGGCGAGCACCCGCAGCGCCCGGACCGGCTCCTCGGCGGTGCTCATCATCGTGCTCTCGGTGATCTCCAACTGGAGCCGCTCCGGCGACAGCCCGGTGTGCCGCAGCAGCGCGCGCACCTCCTGGACCAGGCCCGCGCGGCGCACCTGCCGCACCGCCAGGTTGACGCTGACGAACGGGGCGGGCCCGGTGCCGACGGCCCAGCTCTCGGCCTGCCGGCACGCCTCGGCCAGCACCCAGCCGCCGAGCGGGACGATCAGCCCGGTCTCCTCGGCCAGCCCGATGAAGCTGTCGGGCCGTAGGACGCCCAGCTCCGGGTGCCGCCAGCGCACCAGGGCCTCCATGCCGAGGACCCGGCCGTCGCGCAGCGAGGTCAGCGGCTGGAAGTCGAGGTAGAACTCGCCCCGCTCCAGCGCCGCGGGGATGGCCGCGGAGAGCGCGTACCGGGCCAGGTCCTGGCGGTCCCGGTCGGCGTCGTAGAGCGCCCAGCGGGCGCCACCGGCAGCCTTCGCCCAGTGCAGCGTGCTGTCGGCCGCCCGCATCAGGTCACCGGGGGAGGTGCCGGCGACCTCCCGCTCGACGATGCCGATGCTCGCCGAGACGCTCAGCTCGTGCCCGTCCACCAGCACCGGCTCGCGTACCGCCGCGAGGGCGGCCTCGGCGACGGCGACGGCGTCGTCGGTGCCGGTGGTGCCCTCGACCAGGACGACGAACTCGTCCCCGCCGAGCCGGGCGACCAGGTGCCCGTCGAGGGCCAGGCGGAGCCGGTCCGCCACGGCCACCAGCAGCCCGTCGCCGACCTGGTGACCGTGCGAGTCGTTGACCACCTTGAAGCGGTCGAGGTCGAGGAAGCAGACGCCGAGGCGCGCCGAGCCCCCGGCGGGCGAGTCGATGGCCGCGCTGAGGCGCTCCGTCAACAGCGTGCGGTTGGGCAGGTCGGTCAGGGGGTCGTGGGTGGCCTGGTGGCGGAAGCGCGCCTCGCTGCTGCGCAACGCCCGCTCGGCCTCCGCCCGGGCGGTCATCGCGGCCCGGCGGATCGTCTCCTGCTCGTCCAGCGTCCGGTCCCGCATCGCGCGGGCGTAACCGGTTGTCACGGCGGCCAGCAGCCGGGCCAGCCGGTCCTCGACCTCCTCCTCGACCAGGCCGAGGTCGCGGGCCAGTCGGAGCTGGACGACCTCGACCGTACGACCCAGCGCCTCGGCCGAGGCGATGTGGGCGGCCACCAGTTCGGTGCCCACCCGGTGGCCGACCCGCAGGTCGATCGGCTCGGCCAGCAGCGCCGCCGCGAGTTCCTCGGTGAGGCGTTGCAGCAGCGCCTCCAGCTGGGCCTGGGTCATCGGCAGGTAACTGGTGCCGGAGACGGCCTTGGCCCATGCCCGGGCGAAGGTCCCCGGGCGGGACGGGTGCCCCACGGTGGTGCCGGTCGGGGCGACGGTGGTCGCCCCGGGCGGCTCAGCCACCGAGTCGCCCGACGCCGCCGATGAAGGCCGCCCGCTCGGCGTCCTCGGCGCTGTCGGGGGAATCCGGGCGCCACTGCGGCACCCAGACCACGCCGGGGTCGACCAGCTCGAAGCCGTCGAAGAGGGCGGTGAGTTCGCCGCGGCTGCGGATCCACAGCGGATTGTCGGTCCGCCGGTAGACCCGTTCGGCGTCGGCCAGCTCGTCGTCGCCACGGCCGTCGCCGCTGGTCTGCGACAGCACCAGGTAGCTGCCCGGCGCCAGCGCCTCGCGCAGCGTCCGCAGCAGTTCGGCCGGCCGGTCGTCGTCGGGCACGAAGTGCAGCACCGCCACGATCATCACGGCGATCGGCTGGTCGAAGTCGAGCAGCCGGCGGACGTCGGGGTGGGCGACGATGCGCTCGGGACGGCGCAGGTCCTCCTGCACCACGACGGCGCGGTCGTTGCCCTCCAGGATCTCCCGGCTGTGGGCCACCGCCACCGGGTCCACGTCGACGTAGACCACCCGGGCGTCGGGGGCGTCGCGCTGGGCGATCTCGTGCACGTTACCGACGGTCGGGATGCCCGAGCCGATGTCCAGGAACTGCCGGACGCCGGCGTCGAGGAGGAACTGCACCGCCCGGCGGAGGAACGCCCGGTTCGCCTGCGCCATCAGCGGGGCCTCCGGCACCGCCGCCACCATCGCCTGGGCCGCCGCCCGGTCGACCGCGAAGTTGTGCGAGCCGCCGAGGTAGTAGTCGTACATGCGGGCCACGCTGGGGCGTTCGATGTCGATCTCGTCGGGTGCCCAGTCCGGCCGCTGCATGCGTTCACCCCTCCTGTCGGTGTGCGGGACACCGTTGCCCGCGCCGGTATTCTGCCGGCTGACCGCCCGGGAGACCATAGCGCGCCGCGAGCCCTTCGACGCCGCCGCTCGATGCGACGACGACGGGTCCGCGCCGCCCTTCGGCGGTCGCGGACCCGTCGGTGGTACGTCGTCGGGCTCCCGGCGGGAGCGGGTCAGAACTTCGGGGCGTCCGGCGCCTCGAGCAGACCGAGCCGCAGCGCGGTCATCAGCGCCTGGGCCCGGTTCGCCGCGCCCAGCTTCTCGTAGAGCTTCGAGATGTGGGTCTTGGCGGTGGACTCGCTGACGAAGAGCTGCTTGGCGATGCCCGCCACGCTCATCCCGTCGGCGAGCAGCCGCAGCACCTGCCCCTCGCGCGGGGAGAGCTGCGGCCCGGACGGGGCCAGCCGGCGCTTCATCGCCTCGGCCAGGTCGGCGGCCGTGAAGGCGCTGGGGGAGGAGGCGGCGTGCCGGGCTGCGGCGACCACCTCGTCCGCCGGCGCGGTCTTGGGCACGAAGGCGCTGGCCCCGGCCTCCAGGGCGCCGAAGAGCTGGTCGTCGCCGGCGTACATGGTGAGCACGACGATGCCCATCGAGGCGCTCGACTTGCGCAGCGCCCGGGTGGCCTCCAGACCGCTGCCGTCGGGCAGCCGCAGGTCCATGATCACCACGTCCGGCTGCAGCGCACCCGCCTGGCGCACCCCTTCCGCCGCCGTGGCGGCCTCCCCGACGACCTCGAACTGCCGGTCGCGCTCGAACGCGTGCCGCAGGCCCTTGCGGATCAGGTCGTGATCGTCGACAAGGAGGACCTTGGTACGGGTGGCCGGTGTCGGACTTGTGGTCATCCTCGGGTTACTCCCCTTCTACTGCCGCTGCGCTACCGCGCACGTTATCGCGCCGGGGCGAGGAGCCGAGCACCACCGCCACGGTCGTGCCGCTCGGTTGCCGCGGCCTGATCTCCAACCGGCCCCGGATACGTTCCGCCCTCTCGGCCATGATCGCAAGACCGTAGTGCCCGTCGGACCGCTGGTCAGCGATCCCCTGACCGTCATCCGACACTTCAATTTGCGCGTACGGGGGGTCGACCTCGCAGGTGACCCAGAGATTCGACGCGCCCGCGTGCTTGCGCGCGTTGGTGACCGCCTCCTGGGCGATGCGCAGCAACTCGGCCTCGGTGGCGGCGGGCAGCCGCGCGGTGGACTCGTCCAGGGACAGGTGCACCCGCAGCCCACCGGAGGCGCCGACCGTGCGGGCGTACTCGGCGATCGCGGCGGCCAGGCCGCCGTGCCGGTCCACCTCGCTGCGCAGCTCGAAGAGGCTCAGCCGCAGCTCGGTGATCACCCGGGTCACCTCGCCGCGCAGCGTGCGCAGCGCCTCGGCGGTCTCCTGCGGGTCCTCGTCGACGTACGCCAGGGCGTTGTCGATGCCGTAGCCGACCATGACCAGTTCCTGCGCCACCCCGTCGTGGATCTCCCGGGCCAGCCGCTGCCGTTCCTCGTTGGTGGCCAGCGAGCGGACCTCGTCGAAGAGCAGCGCCGCCTCCAGCCGCAGCGCGGCCGGGCGGGTCAGCCCGGTCACCCGGGACACCACGCCGGGCGGGTACGCCTGCGCCGCGTCCGCCTCCAGCACCACCAGCCCGACGGTGCGTACCCCGGCCACCAGCGGCACGATCAGGGCGGACACGTCGCCGCCGCGGTGCGACCGGGCCTGCGAGCGGGCGGCGGTGTGCGGCTGCTGGCTGGCCCACGCGTCGGCGATGGCCGAGTCCGCGTCCAGCGTCGTCTCCCAGTCGACCCGTTCCACGCCCACCTGGGCGAGCACCACCAGCCGGCCGCCGCCGCTGGCCGACAGCACGGCCGCCCGGTCCGCCCGGGCCACGGTGCGCAGCTCCTCGAGCAGGTGCTCGGAGATGCCGCCCGGGTCCAGGGTGGCCCCGGGCAGCTGCCGGGCCACGGTACGCAGCTGGGTGAGCAGCCGGGTCGCCTCGGCGTACGGCTGGGGCTTGCCCTCGTTGCGGACCTGCATGACCCGGTGCAGGCCGCTGGCGGCGGCGAGGCCGAGCCCGGCCAGGATCAGCCACTGGGCGCAGATCACCAGGTAGCCGAGTTCGCCGATCTGCCGCTGGCCGTCGGTCTCGGTGAGGGCACCCGCCACCAGCAGGGTGGCCGCCGCGACGGCCAGCAGGGCGACGCCCTCGCGGAACCGGCGGCGCAGCGCGGTGACGGTCACCGGGACCGCCAGGTAGGGCAGCACCGCCGAGGCGCCCAGCCCGCCGACGTCCCCGCCGACGGTGGCCACGGCGGCGACCTGGCTCGCGGCCAGCCCCAGCACCAGCACCTCGGCCACCCGGCTGAGCGGGCCGACGGGCCGGTGTTCGGGCGCCAGCAGGGCGGGCAGCCCGGCGACCGCCAGCAGCGCGATCCACCAGAGCTGGCCGGGGTCGTGCGTGGCGTACAGGGTCAGGACGGCGACGAGCGCCAGCATGACCACGCGCGCGGCGGCGGCGAGGCCGAGCCCGGCCAGGATCAGCCACTGGGCGCAGATCACCAGGTAGCCGAGTTCGCCGATCTGCCGCTGGCCGTCGGTCTCGGTGAGG